>CACYNZ010000369.1 GCA_902775835.1 uncultured Eubacteriales bacterium
ACTGTTCCCGCGCGTCTTCTCCCTGAAGAGCTATGAAGCCATTCTCCAGGACAGCGCTGTGTATCAGGCAGCCTGGATCTCCGCCTCCAAGACGGTGATCATCACGCTCCTGAACCTGTTCTGGACCGGCATGCTCTCCTATACACTTTCCCGCAGGGAATACATCCTGCGTCCCTTCATCACCACCGCGCTGGTGCTGACCATGTATGTCAACGCAGGCCTGATCCCGAATTACCTCCTGATCTCCAAGACCCTGAACCTGGCCAAGAGCTACTGGGTCTACATCATTCCCACCATGTTCTCCTGCTTCAACATGATCGTGATCCGCACCTATATCATGGGTCTGCCGGACGCGCTGGTGGAGTCCGCGCGCATTGACGGCGCCGGGGATATCCGTATCTACTGGCAGATCATCTTCCCGCTGTGCACGCCCGTCATGGCCACCGTGGCCCTGTTCGTGGCTGTGGGTTCCTGGAACTCCTGGTTCGACACGCACCTGTACTGCGGCGGCCAGAAAGCCCTGCACAGTCTGCAGTATCTGCTGAAAATGAAGCTGGCCACCACCCAGGCCAGTGCCAATGCTGCAAAAACGTCTGCGGACGCGCTCAAGAGCACCACGCAGACGACCCCCATCACCATCCGCTGCGCCATCACCGTTATTTCCACCGTTCCGATCCTGGTGGTCTACCCCTTCCTGCAGAAATACTTCGTCACCGGCATGGCGCTGGGCAGCGTCAAAGGCTGAACCTATTTCCCGAAAAGGAGGAATTTACCGTGGCAAACAGGAGCGCATCCTTTCAGGGCCGGGATCATTTTCCGGCCGGATTCCGGATCCTGCAGGGAAAGCAGGAATTCATTACCTATACGGATCATTCCTCCGTCCGGCTGTGGGCGTCGAACACAGCCAACCATTATGACACGCATGCGCATTCCGCGGTGGAAGTCATCATGCCCAGTGAGGGAACATCCGTGTATCAGCTGACGGACGAAACCTACCCGGTAAAGCCCGGGCAGATTCTTTTCGTGCCCTCCGGCTGTCCCCACGCGCTCACAGAGGGCGGGGATACCTCGCGTTATCTCCTGCTCTTTGAGCCCGCTCCCCTGCTGGCCCTGCAGGATATGGCGGATATCTCCCTGATGCTGCAGAAGCCCATTTATCTGCGTGATGACACGGAAGACCGCCAGACAGTGCACCGGTACCTGATGGAGCTTGTGGACTGCTACAAGCAGCAGCAGCCCATGTGGAACACGCAGTGCTACTCCTACATCCTGCAGTGCTATGCGCTTATGGGCCGGAGTTTTCTGCACACCACCACGCCCGCAGCCGCGCAGTCCCACTGGCGCATTGACCCGGAGATCATGAACAGTGCCATGACCTTCATCAACGAGCATTATATGGAGGACATCTCCCTGGAGGATGCCGCCGCCTTTGTGGGCTTCTCCAAGTGGTATTTCTCCCGCACGTTCAAGGAGTTCTTCGGCCGTCCCTTCTCCGAGCTTCTTCTATACACGCGGGTCAACGAAGCCGCCAATCTGCTGATGCAGACGGATGATCCGGTGCTGGATGTGGCAAAGCGTGCGGGTTTCCAGAGCATTGCCACCTTCAACCGCGTATTCCGCGAGGCCAAGAACTGCACACCCACCCAGTTCCGCTCCATCTACGGCAAGCAGATCCATAACCCGATCCAGAGCGATCTCTGATCCGTTCCCCTGAGCATCACAGGGATGAGGAGGTACAAGCAAATGATCCGCCGCGTGAAAACCGAAAACGGCTGGGTCCGCGGTCTTCCCGCCGCAGACCCGCGCATTACCAGCTACAAGGGCATTCCCTATGCCGCGCCGCCCGTAGGCGATCTCAGATGGAGAGCGCCTCAGCCCTGCCCGGACTGGAACGGCGAATTCTTCGCCAGTGCCTTCTCCCCCATTCCCATGCAGGCGCCCATCAGTGCCGACCCCAAGAACCTGTATGACCGGGAATGGCATGTGGACCGGGAAATCCCCATGGGCGAGGACTGCCTGACCCTCAATATCTGGGCACCGGCTGACGGCAGAACCGGCATGCCCGTCTTTGTGTGGTACTTCGGCGGCGGGCTCCAGGTGGGCTACAGCGCGGAAATGGAATTTGACGGGGAACGCATCGCGCGCCGCGGCATTGTGGTGGTCACGGTCAACTACCGCGTCAATGTGTTCGGATTCCTGGCACATCCGGAACTGACCGCGGAAAATCCGGAAGCGCCTACCAATTTCGGATTCCTGGACCAGCAGACGGCGACGCGCTGGGTCAAGCGCAATATTGCCGCCTTCGGCGGGGACCCGGACAACATCACCATCGGCGGTCAGTCCGCCGGCGGCATGAGTGTGGCCGCGCAGATGACCTGTCCGGCCAATCAGGGCCTGTTCCAGCGCGCGATCATCCAAAGCGGCGCCTTTGCACCGCCCTACCCTTCCAGTTTCGGACTCACCTGCTCCCTTGAGGAAGCGGAAAAGCGCGGAATTGCCTTCTTTGAGTTTCTCGGCGTTTCCTCGCTTGCCGAAGCCAGGGAGATCAGCGCCCTTGATCTGCGCGCGAAGCTTCTTGAATGGGAGGGCATTCACGGCTGGGCCAAGACCTTCGGCGAAGTGGTGGACGGCAGGTTTTCCTTCCGCAACAGCCAGGAATGGTTCCTGGACAGCCAGTGCCTGAAGATGCCCGTGCTCGCGGGATATACCAGCAGCGAGTTCATGAGCCGTCCTGACGCGTCCGACGAAGATTCCCTGAAGGCCTTTGCCCAAAACTGCTTCGGCGACGAGGCAGACGCATTCCTCGCCCTGTTCACGCATCCGGCAGATGCGGAAAGCATTGTCCGTGAAGGCAGTGTGAGCAGCATCGAGTTTGCGCTGCAGGCCGCATCCAGGACCCGGCCGGATCCGCTTTATGTGTACCGCTTTGATGCTGATATCCCCGGATGGGACAGGCCCGGTACCTTCCATTCCGTGGACCTGTGGTTCTTCTTCGAGACCCTGGCCAAATGCTGGCGTCCCTTCCGCGGCGTGCACTATGACCTGGCCCGGCAGATGTGCGATTACTGGTGCAATTTCATTGCCTCCGGAAATCCGAACGGCACCGGCTCGGATGGAGACAATCTGCCTGCGTGGCCGTTGTTCTCCCAGAGCATGCCGCTGCGCATGGGGTTCAAAAGCACTTCGGCCGCCGAGGCTGCCTCAGCCAGCCCCCTGATGCATTTCCTTCTGGAACAGTATCTGGCCGCACATGCTGATAAGTAAGTCCGGCTTCCGGTAATATCTTCTCATTCCCGCCGCATGGCAAGCTGTCATGCGGCTTTTCCTTTTCATCTGCGGTCAGTTTTTTCCCTGTTTCGATGCGGAAAGCCCGTCACACTTGCGTGCTCTGTCGGGCGTGCTATACTTTTCCGGTTTCCTGTTGCATCCGGTGCCCCTTGCTCCGCATGCAGAATTCTGTTGATTTTTGGCTCGGTTTCATCCATACTTACAATTACTGAGCGGATGTGAGAAAGGAAGCTTGACAGAAACAGAAAAAACGCTATAATAGTCACTGTTCCGCTTGGAACGCAACTGGGTGTGGCGCAGTTTGGTAGCGTGCTTGAATGGGGTTCAAGAGGCCGAGAGTTCAAGTCTCTCCACCCAGATGTCCGAAAGCCTTGAAACAATTATGTTTCAAGGCTTTCTTTATTTCTGTTATACCACATAATTGCTGTGCAAAGTGTTCTTAATTGCCCAGTAGTTCCCTGCTGTTGCTACGCCTGTTGCTACACCTGGATCAGTCCATCTGATCGGCAATTGTCTTCTTTGATTCAA
>CACYNZ010000370.1 GCA_902775835.1 uncultured Eubacteriales bacterium
CCCGGTCCTGTTCATCCACCCAGATCAGCCTGTCTTCCATCCAAGTCAGCTCCTGTCTCTTCCCGTACTTGTTCCAGCCCCGGAACACAGGCGTACCGGGCTGAATCCAAAGGATGCGGCTGCCGCGTGTGAACACCGCATGGAGCCACAGCCGGCCGCCGCATCGCAGTCAGGGCAGTTACGCCTCACTCTGAGATCTTCTTGATAATGGTCATCTCCACGTGACTCCCGCGGATGGAAACCTTCACATCGTCCGCCACGTGTGCCACCACGGACTTTTCCAGTTCGTCCCACGCCTCGCGGGCAGCACGGTCCTCACTGCGCACCATGGGCACCAGGGCTTTTTCATACTGTGTCATGGACCATTCCCAGTCCCTGGACGGACCCACGTCATACTCATAGGAGCCCGGCACCAGCAGCGGACTGGAAAAGCCTTCCAGATCCTCATCCGCACCGCGGTCGAAAAAGTCGCGGATGCGGCCCATAAGGCCCCTGGCCGATTCGTTCCTGCCGGAGGAAGCGGCGGAAAGCAGCTGTTCACGCTTTGTGCTGTCCATGCGGGTCGTAACCAGCAGGTGCAGCTGATACACCTGATCCTCATCTTCAATCCAGAACCGGCCTTCGGTCTCTCCGGTAATGGAGCGCATCATGGCCATCATCTCTTCCGTGAGAAGACGGAGATGCAGGGCACTGTGGTGTGACATTCCCTTGTAGGCAGCCATTTTGTCCACCTGGGAAAGGGCTGTGTCCATGCGCGTGCCGCGGCTGGAAACGGAAATCACATCGGTTTTCATAGCTTTCTGCTCCTTTCAAAGGCCGGCAGATCATATCTGTCTGCCCGTCGGTCAAATGCAGCCGGGGCTGCTGTTCACTGCGCCGCAGGTTCGTGCCTGTCGGAAAGCTTCAGCATAAGGTTGTTCAGGTTCAGCGAGTACGTGTAGTTTGCCGCCTCCGCAATGGAGAGCACCAGACGTATGCCCAGGGAATCCTTGCCCTCTGCCGGCACATAATTCACAGGATCGAAAGCGCCGCAGTCATCCCGGAACCGGAGCACACAGTAATCCTCTTTCTTCAGAAGACGCACAAGAAGGTGATGTTCCTTCCCATCCTTCCCGAACCCGTGTTGGATGGTATTAGATGCCATTTCTTCTATGCACAGGGCAATATGGTTGCTCATTCTCGCGCTCTGTCCGCGCTCGAGGCAGAAGCGTTCCGCCTGTCTCGCCGCATCCATGACTTCTTCCATGGAATGAATATCCACTTCCATCATCTGATCAGGCGCAACGCCGAAATCCTCCTTCAGCAGAAGCACAGCACTGTCCTGCCACGGCCAGCGTCCTGTCTTGCAGCGGACAAATACGCAGATTGTCAGCAGCATCGCGGTTTCGCCCGCAATAAAGTACATCCAGGCGCCGACGACACCCAGGAACCGGCTGAGCACAAAAGCGAAGATCACGGGGAACACCGCGCCTTCCAGAATGGAAATGATTTCCGTCAGTTCCGGGCGTCCCATGGCCTGGTAAGCACTCTTGATGGCGTTGTTGATGGCGCAGGGAATCATGCCGGCCGCGAACATCCTCACGCCAAGGACAGCCATGTCCCTGGTCTGTCCCGCTTCCGGAATGAACAGGGAAACCAGGGCCGGGGCAAACACGACCAGGAGTGCACCCATGCACAGGCCCAGAACACACCCGTACCGGCTCAGGATCGACAGCACAGACCTGAGACTGGTCCGGTCTTCTTCATTATAGAAAATGCCGGCAAGCGTCAGGGATACGCCGCCGATACCGGTCGTAATGCAGTTGGCGGAGTTACCGATGGACATGATCACGGTAAAGGCCGCGATGGCACTGCTTCCGTTGATGCCGCCGAGAATGCGGTTCATCAGAAAGACAAGAATGACGGACGCTGCCATGGAGAAGCCGGCGGGAATGCCGCTGGAGAACAGCTCGCGGATTTTCTTCCATGTCACAAGCTTCAGAGAAAAGCGGAACACGCATTTGCGGGAGAAAAAATAGAACGCTGATACAATCATCGCCAGGTAATAACTGAGCGATGAAGCGAGTCCCATGCCGAACATACCGCCATGAAACACAAACACGCTCAGAAGATCAAAGGCCACGTCCGCCACCGTCATGGTCAGCACAGCCACGATCAGCAGATTGCTCTGTCCCGCCATCTGCAGGAATGGAACGAGCACCAGAGCGCCCATGGAACCCGGAGCGCCGATGCAGAAACCTGTGAGATAATCCCGGGTCTGCTCAAACAGTACCCCGCTGTCACCAGCGCCCATCAATCTTGCCAGGAATTCCCGGAAGAGAAGCACCATCAGCAGGAATGTTCCTGACACCACGATCGTGACAGCCAGTGCGGAAGAATATCCCATATTGGTTTCCGTCTGCGAACCGCGGCCCAGGGATTTCCCGCATGCCACCTGAATACCCGCGGCAAGCAGGGTGCCGATTGCGCCGATTGCCAGCAGCAGAGGATTGGCAAGACCGTAGGCCGCTATGCTTGTCTCTCCCAGGAACCGCCCGATCATGATATTGTCAATCAGCAGGCACAGCGATACAGTCAGAGCAGAGACAATTTGCGCAGTCAGCATCTGTCGGATCAGTTTACGGATCATAACGAAGAAAAGCTCCTTTTTCTGCGGAGCGCAGCACTGCCGCGTCTCCGGCCTCTTTTCACCCCGGGAAATTCTGTCTCCCGTCTTGGCAAAAGCCATCCGCCTTTGCACAGCATGTTTTATTCTATCACGGATTCGCCGCGCATCAAGAATTATTCTTATCATACATACAGAAATGGAACGAAAAAAAGGCACACCGCAAAGGTGTGCCCGACCTCAGATGACGTTCCGATTACTGCCAGGGAGCATAGAAGCGCTGCACAAGCACCATTTCTTCATTGTCATCAAAGGATACATACACATTGTCCGCGTCAAATCCGGGGTCCATCTCCTTGCCGCCCGCAAGCAGAGCCCTGAACTCATCGGCTGTGCGCTTCGCCTCTTCGTCCAGAGGATCACCGGTTTCCGGATCCACGCCGTCCATGAACGACACCGTGTCCGGCACCTTCAGCGTACGGGTTTCAAATGCCTCCAGATACTCCTTCTCATAGAAGTACACATGCATTTCTCCGCCATAATTGCGCAGTGTGATCTCATCATTGATCAGGATCTCGCCGCCGTCCAGCTTTTCCAGCGTCTCAATCACGATATTCTCCTGCCCCACATGCAGTGTGTCGCCCACCTGAAGTGCTTCCACTTCTTCCGCGGGCAGGGTGATGGTGCGCTTGAGCACAGCCTGAACGGTGTCAGTTTCCGCATCATATCCGCTCAGTTCCGCTATCCAGGTCATCCCGGCAACCGTGGGCCTGGCATCGGCCGCATCCATCGGAACGAAATCCAGATCCGTCAGGAAATCAATGCACACCTTCATCTGCTCATCAGTCAGGGTTTTGTCCGCTGCCGTCTCAGAGGGGACGAGGGCGAACTCGATGAAATATCCCTTGTAAATGCTCAGGAAATCGATGTAGTCAAAGTCGCCTTCCGTCTGCTTGGCAATCATGAGCCGCGTTCCAAGGCCCGTATCCCCATAGCTGATTTCCACAGTCGGGTCTACATCCGTGAACGTGTTTTCCAGCACCACCAGTTCTTCCTCGGTGAGATCATTCATCCGTTCCACTTCGGAATAGGCTTCATCAAATGCCACGGACAGCATCATGACAGGCTTTTCAGGGTCTTCTGAAGCAATGGAAGCCACCACATGATCCCGGTCGGTAATGATGGGCGTCACCTGATATCCTTCAGGAA
>CACYNZ010000371.1 GCA_902775835.1 uncultured Eubacteriales bacterium
GAAATACATGGACACGCTGACAAAGGGTTCGCCGCTGCCGGTAACGTATGTCATCGTTCCCATGAGTTCCCCCGCTTCAATCGGAGCCCTGAAACTGCGGGTATATCGCAGCAGTATCCTCCTTCGGAAGTCATTTGCCATCTGCTGTACATAATCTTTCTGTACAGTGAGGCGTGTTTTTTCGGCTGAAGAGGGATCCTGGGGTATGCATGTAAGCTCAAGCTTGCCAAGGTTGGGATCCGATGTGGAGTAAGAACTGGTTTCTATGATAAGAGGATTCATATTATACAGTTCGAGAGGAGTGACGGAAACATACATTGAGAAACCATAATTCATCAGCAGAATGGTGTCCCGCCAGCGTGCGCGCTTTCCGGAGTACATGACCACCGAGATCAGATGGACACCGTCCTTCTCGGCTGAGCCGACAAAACAGTACTGGGCGGCATCTGTGTTGCCGGTTTTGACTCCGTTGGCATATGGATAGTAATACTTGTTTGGGCTTTCTTCTGTTCCGGGCCGGAAAAGCTCATTCGTATTGGTGATGGTTCTTGCTTTGTGTTCATTGGTTTTTGCAAGGGTATAGGACTGGGTTCCTACGATTTCTCGGAACTGTTCATGTGACATGGCCTCTTTTGCAATGGTGGCCAGGTCCCTTGCCGTCGTATAATGATAAGGATCCGTGTATCCATGCGCATTGTTGAAATGCGTATTGGAACAACCCAGTTCAGCTGCTGTTCTGTTCATGAGTTCAACGAAAGCTTCAATGGACCCGGATACTGTCTCCGCAATCACATTTGCTCCATCGTTTCCGGAGAGAAGCATGGTTCCATAAAGGACATCGATAAAAGGAAGCTGTTCACCGGCGACCAGTTTCATGGTGGAAGACCCTTCAGGAATATCCACAGCGCGTTCGGAAACGGTTACGGTCTGGTACAGGTCCTCAACCTCCCGGAGAGCGAGATAGCAGGTCATGATTTTTGTGGTGGAGGCGGGATTGCGGATTTCGTCAGCACTTTTTTCAAATATGGGGTCATCTGCACCTGAATCTGATTCTGCGTCGATCAGAATGGCAGACCAGGCGTACAGATTGCTCGGATCGAGTTCTTCGGGATGGGTTTCGTCATAATCGTTGCCCCCCGGGGCCAGGGTGGCTTCAGGATACAATGGCGGGGTGGCAGTGGGCGTGTTCCTTGCTGCAGATGCGGATGAGACAAAGAGAAGGCAGCACAGTAACACGGAGACAATAGCTTTCGTTAGGGATCACCTCAATTCACAGAAGCAAATCAGTGTCCAAGACGGATCAGATGCATTCCTTCCGGGATCCGGAAAGCGGGAAACAGTGGGGAGGCGGTCAGCTGGACCACAAGAATGACGATGCCGAGAACGGCAAGATAAAGAGCAAACCATGAAAGCGGATAACGGGTAATAATCTTCAGCATGAACCGGATGGAAAGATAACCGACAACAGCCGCGATGATGATGCCGACCAGTGTAGGCGCCAGTTCAAGCTTGTCAAAAAGATGATCTTCCAGGGCATCTTTGCCTTCAACAAGCAGCGATGCCACGATGGCAACCGCGCTCATCATAAATGAAAATTTTGCAGCAGTATCCTTTCGGACGTTTGAAGCTACAGCCCCAAAAATGGTGGCGCCAGAGCGGGAAACGCCGGGAAGCAGTGCAAATCCCTGCATAATGCCCATGGCAAGCGCGTTGGGGATACGCATGTTGCGTTCCGGATCAGCAGAGCGGCTGGCAAGAATATCGGTCAGCAGGAGCAGAAGGGCAGTGAACAGAAAGGAAGGTCCGAGGAACCAGCCGGTGTCAAACATGTCCAGATCAAAAATGACATAGAATGCCAGCGAAGGCAGGGAAGCTAGAAAAAGCAGAAGCAGGGTTTTGTTCCGGATGGGGTGAAGGATCATATCAATCCAGTCATTCCAGAACACAATCAGAGCCGGAATCAGCGTTCCAACATGCAGCAGGATTACAAGAATTTTATATGTATCATTGAATTCTACGCCCATGAGCATGCTTGCAAGAAGTACATGACCACTGGAAGAAATCGGCAGGAATTCTCCAAGTCCCTGAACGAGTCCGAGAATGGCACCTTGAATAATGGACATAACATACGCTCCTTTGCACATGTATCCAGAAAATTATAGCATACTGGATGCGTATTGTCATGATGGGCATGAATGCAGAAAGCGGCGGCAGAAAACAGGATGAGTGGTTGAAAACTTCTGTGGAGAAATTGATGGCGTTGTGATAGAATGCATATTGCGCCGTGATGGGATGGGGCTCTGCTTTGTCAGAGCTGCCATGCACGGATGGAACAGTGATTTGTTGGAAAGGTTGGAAATCAATGAAACTGGGGATTGTCGGACTTCCAAACGTTGGGAAGAGCACTTTGTTCAATGCAATCACGCAGACCAGCAATGCACAGGCTGCGAATTTTCCGTTCTGCACAATCGAACCCAATACAGGTATGGTGATGGTGCCGGATGCAAGGCTGGATGTGCTTGCGGATATGTATCATCCGAAGAAAGTGACTCCAACGACGGTGGAATTTGTTGATATAGCAGGCCTTGTCAAAGGAGCGAGCCACGGCGAAGGACTGGGAAATAAATTCCTGTCCCATATCCGCGAAGTCGATGCGATTATCCACGTGGTCCGCTGCTTTGAGGATGATAACATCATCCGGGCGGACTGCTCCTCGGATCCTGCAAGCGATATAGAATGCGTGAACCTTGAGCTGATCTTTGCGGATCTGGAAACGGTACAGAAGCGTAAAGACAAGACGCTTCGCCTTGTGCATGGCGGCGACAAGAATGCCCAGGCAGAATGCGCGCTTTGCGACCGCATGATTGAACATCTTTCTTCGGGGAAACCGGCACGGATTCTGGAAATGACAGATGAAGAAAAGGCGATCGCGGACAGCTGGTTTCTTCTGACCACCAAACCGGTGATTTATGCTGCGAATATTGCGGAAGAGGACCTCGGGAAAGCACCGGAAGAAATTGATAACGTGAAAAAAGTTCAGGAGATCGCTGAGCAGGAACACTCAGAAGTGCTGACCATCTCCGCTGCAATCGAACAGGAAATCTCCCAGATGGAAGAGGAAGAGAAGAAGGAATTCCTGGAAGATCTGGGTATTGGACAAAGCGGGATGGAACGTATGATTACCGCCAGCTATCATCTCCTTGGTCTGATTTCCTTCCTTACGGCCGGTGAGGACGAGTGCAGAGCCTGGACGATCCGTAAAGGGACAAAAGCACCGCAGGCTGCGGGAAAGATTCATACGGATTTTGAGAAGGGCTTTATCCGGGCAGAAGTGGTTCCATTTGAAACACTGAAGGAACTGGGTTCCATGGCAGCCTGCAAGGAAAAGGGACTGGTACGCTCCGAGGGCAAGGAGTATGTAATGAAGGACGGAGACATTGTATTGTTCCGGTTTAATGTCTGACGCGAAAGGAAGCAAGCATGGGCCGACTGTCTTATTTTGTAAAACGTCTTGTGCGTATCGATACAAAACGCATGCGGGAAACGGTGGCGGTGCTCCGGCAGCGCAGCGGGAAACCGACCCTGTTGCTGCTTGCGGATATGCTGATATGCGGTGTCAAATACAATGCCGGTTATATGGACTATAAAATTGCGGAGATGTACCGTCTGAACGGCGAACAGCGGAAAACGGTCATAACCAGGGGCATCTCAAATGATATTGTCCGAAGAATGAATGATAAGGCATTCTGGCATTATTTTGATGACAAGGCTCAGTTTAACGAGACATTCTCAAAATGGAT
>CACYNZ010000372.1 GCA_902775835.1 uncultured Eubacteriales bacterium
ATTCTCGGACAGTCTTGTCAGGGCCGGTGCCGATGTCACCTATGTCGAGGAAGACGGCGGCCATGAATGGGATTTCTGGGACCGCCAGATTCATGCCGTACTGGACTGGCTGCCGCTCAGCAGCGGTGAAGCCGGGCTCAGCAGCGGACACGTCACCAGGGATTCATAAACCGTCCTGTTTATTTGACGATATGGAAAGATCAGCCGGTCGACACCGGCTGGTTTTTTGATGGGCAGGCATCCGCTTTCCGGTACTGAATGCCTTCACGCCCGGACAGCCGATATCCGTCGGTTTTCCTTTGCTGTCCATTCTGCGCCTCTTGTGAACAGACGGACAAACGTGATAGGATACCTGAAGTCTATGCATTAAGGAGGGATACCGCGTGAAAAAGCTGCTGATCATGGGCATACTGTTCCTGCTGCTCGTGCCGTCTGCCCGCGCTGAGGAACAGACGCTGTTTCCCGCCCTGGACCGGTCCTGCCTTGCGCTTCCCCTTGTGCCTGTTCCGGACACGCTTTCCCCTGACCCGCTCCTTGTGCGGCAGTGTCAGGTGCTGGCGTCCGGCTATGACGCGGAGGACGAGGCGTCACTGTTTGAAGCAGCCGGCATGCAGGTGCTTTTGCAGCAGGGGTATGACAAGCCTCTGACGGACCCGGCCCACACCTGTGCCTTCACCATCGGATACGGAACCGGGGATACACCGGTATGCCTCATTGTCATCCGCGGCACGCGCGGTGCTGAATGGTACGCCAATATGGATGTGGCGCCTTCCCGGAACATGGACACTGTGTTCGCGGAAAACTTCCTCTACGCCGCGTCGGATGTCTTCCTGGCCCTGGACCGGCTCCCTGCCTTTCCGGAGAACACCATATATCTTGTCACCGGTCACTCCCGCGGGGCGGCCTGTGCCAACCTGCTCGCGCTTCTGCTGAATAAGCGCTTCGGCCCGGAACATGTGCTCGGCCTGACCTTTGCCACGCCGGACACACTGCGAAGCCGGGAACTGGCGGCGGCTGACAATATCTGGAATTTTCTGAATCCGGAGGACGCGGTGCCCATGCTGCCCCTCAACAGCTGGGGCTTCTGCCGTGCCGGTCATGACATCCTTCTCCCCGGAGACGGCGGGCCTGCCGCTTCCTTGCTGAGCACGCTGACAGCGCTCGCGCCTTCCCTGGAATCCTATTACAGCGTGCGTCACAGTCTGACCGGGCCCGGCGTTTCCGATGACGGAATCAGCGCCTATGAGATCATGCTGCTCTTCGCCGACGCGCTTTCCGGGGAAAGCCTGCCTTCCGGACAGAGCATGGCCGAGTCCGGCGGATTATCCGGGCTTACAGGAAGCGGCAGTGATCTGGAGCCGCTGCTTCTCAGGATACAGGAACTGTCTGCGCGGCAGGGCGAAGGGTTTTCCGAGCTGCTTGAGCAGCACCTCCCGAACACATATCTATCAAAGCTGGATGCCCTGTTTGCGGAAGGAGGCGAAGCGCATGAAACCAAGAACCCGGCAGGTGCTCCGCAGCCTCCGTGAACACGCTGCAAGGTTTGTGTCCATCATGCTGATCGTGGCGATCGGCTCCGGTTTCATGGCCGGACTCATGGCCGCGGCCCCGGACATGTTCATGACAGTATCACGGTATCTGGAGGACACCGCCTTCTATGATCTCGATCTCAAGTCCTTCTGCGGCTTCACGCCGGATGATCTGGAAAGCGTCAGAAGCATCAGCGGTGTGAAGTATGTGCAGGCCGTGAACACGGCTGACCTTGTCCTTGAGAACGCGCATGAAAACACCTTTACATCTCGCCTGTACGGCCTGTATGATGCAGACGGAAACACGGAGCTGGTCCGGACCGTGCTCCGTGAAGGCCGGCTTCCCAAAAAAGCCGGGGAATGCGCCGTATATGCCTGTCTTGCGCAGTATGAAGCGCACGCACCCCGCCTCGGCGAGCATCTGTTCCTGCCCTCCGGCACATCATGCCATCTGCAGGAGCTGGAGATCGTGGGGCTTGTGGAAAGCCCCATGAGTGTTTCCCTTGTCACGGAATCCACCCTGGCCGGCAGCGGCAGCGTGGAGCTGGACGTGTTCGTCACCCGGGACCTGTTCCCGGAGGAAACATACACAGACCTGTATGTCACGCTGAACGGCACGGAAAGCATGAATACATTCTCGGAAAACTACCGCGCACTGCGCGCATCCGTGATCCCTGAAATCTCACAGCTTGGCCGGGATCGGACACGCAAGGCCCGTGAGGAGCGCCTTGACACCTTGGACGCCCTCACCGGACATCTGGAAAAAATCCAGCATACAGAACTCGAAATGGCCGCGCAGGCCCGGGAAAGCGCCGCAGAGCTCACCGATACGGCCGGGCGCCTTCCGGATGGCGCGCTTTGTCAGGCGCTTATCTCCCTGGCCGCCCGGGACATCCCGGATCCCCCGGACTCAGTATCCCGGCTTTCAACGCTCTCCGCTCTGCGCAGCCGTCTGCCTGAGGGCTGGACCATCCGTACCAGGGACGACCTGAACGGCCTGAACAGCTATCGCAGCAATGTGGAAAAAGTGACCGCGCTGGCCAGGATCTTTCCCGTCTTCTTCTTTTTCGTCGCCCTGCTGGTGGCCATGACCACCATGAGCCGTCTGGTGGAGGAAAACCGGCTCACAGCCGGTACGCTGAAAGCACTGGGCTATGGCCCGCGCAGCATTCTCGGGGAATACCTCCTCTATGCCCTGCTCTTCGCCGTTCCCGGCGCCGTGCTCGGCGTCGCGGTGGGATTCCGGCTGTTCCCTGCGGCCGTCAGCGCCGCCTACAGCATGATGTACACCCTGCCATCTACCCTCACGCCGTTCCGGTGGGACCTGTTCCTTCTTGTTTCCCCGGCCACCGTGCTCGGGATTGTCTGCGCAGCCGTGTCCTCCGTCCGGTCGCTGACGCGCGAAACGCCCGCCAGGCTTATGACCCCGCCGGCCCCGGCTCCGGGCAGGCGCATCTTTCTGGAAGCTCTGCCTTTTGTCTGGAACCGGCTTGGCTTCTTTTCCAAGGTCACCTGCCGGAATCTGTTCCGCTATAAAAAGCGCTTTTTCATGACCGTAATCGGTGTGGCCGGCTGCAGTGCGCTTCTGGTCACCGGCTTCGGGCTGCGGGATTCCGTCAATGATATTGTGGACCGTCAGTATTCCCAGCTTTCCCTGTACCAGATCGCCGCGGAGCTGCTTGACGCTGACGCGCCGGATAAGGACATGTCCCTGCGCGATCTGCTCGCGGACACCGACATGATTCCCGCCTTTACCGCCGTGCACACCGAGAGGGGCTTCATTACCGGCGCATCCCGCTCCGGCATTTCCCTGACCGTCCCCGCCGACCCGGAAATGTACCCGCAGTTCTCGGTGCTCCGCAGCCGCCTGACGCATGAGGCCTGCGATCCGGATGCCGGGCTTGTGATCACCGAAAAGTTTGCGGAGCAGGCGGGCATTCATCCCGGGGACAGCGTCACCATTGAAAACGCGGACGGGATCCTTGCCCAGGCGGTGGTCAGCGGGATTGCGGAAAACTATCTCGCCGCTTCCTGCACACTGTCGCCCGGGCTCTACCGCCGGCTCTTCGGCCGGGAAATCGAGTATAATTCGCTGCTTTTGAAGCTCTCCCCCGGTGCATCCGAGACGGAAATCCTGAACCGCCTGCTCGCCTGCCCGCAGGTCCTCTATGCCGTCGGCACGGAAAACCTGCGCACCAATTTTGCTCGCTCCATGAAAAGCATCGACAGTGTGGTTCTGGTCCT
>CACYNZ010000373.1 GCA_902775835.1 uncultured Eubacteriales bacterium
TTGCAAGTCTTCTTCTTTCTCAGCATTTCGTATGTTGGGCTCAGGGGATTGCCATATTTTGCTGCTGTAGCGTCATATATATACTCACGCAACAGTGGCGGAGCAGCCTCTTTATACTGTCGGCCAAGCTCCCTTCGCTTTTCGTGCATTGCTCTTGCTATCTGATCTTCGGTATAACCTTCTGCCTTTAACTTTTCTGGCATACTCCGCAGTTCGCACACTTTTTTCTCGTATTCCAAACGCTGCGGGCTTGTTTTTAGGCCTGTCTTTTCAATCAGCATTAGTTCCTTCTCAAACTCAGTCATAGAAGCTCCTTGTAAATTGCGATTTGGCGATGGTTCATTACATGGAATTGTATCCTGGCTCATGTTATCTCAGAGGTTTTTGTCCGGATTTCCCGAATGGGCACACAGCCAGACAAAGCCCGCACGCGTTCTTACGGCCCAGTTTCTGGATAAAGGCACTCCTCATCCGGTTACATTTCTGATAATCAATGATTTCGGATCTGTCCTTTTCGATGCTCCATTGCCGGTTTTTCAGTGCTTTACAGGGGCAGATATCGATACATTTTGTACAGTCATCCGGACACCTGCCCACTGTGATAGGCTGGCCGCAGGCAAAGGCTTCATCAATCAAAATGGCTGACAGTCTGACCCTGGGCCCATACCTTTCGGTAATGATGACATCATTCTTTCCAAACCACCCGATTCCGGCATGAGCTGCAGCTGACTTGAAGGAAAACAGGGCCCGGAGTTCGGTTTCGTTCTCCTGTGCGACCGGAGGGATCCAGTACTTTGTCTGATGCTTTTGCAGAATCTGTTCGATTTCAGGGATAACGGTTTCCAGCCGGCTTTTCGCGGTTTGGATTCCCTGTTCGAATCGTTCTTCCGTATAGTCATCGGGCGTAAGCTGTTCGCCGTAGGGGACAGCAAACACCAGAGCTGAACGGTAGGATTCACCATATGAGCAGTAGGATATATCCGTGAATCCATAGACGATATCCGGATATCTGGAAAACACGTTCCGAATCTCTTTTTCCGTCATCAGGGCATCCCTCCCAGGTGGTCAGCCTTTTTCGGGCTCCATGCATTCCCTGAAATTGAAAGCTGCAGTCAGTGCATTTTCTGTCTCATCAAGGTTTTTTCTGATCGCGGCTAGATCATTTCCCGCTTCCTTAAGTGCCTTCACCCTGGTATACCACAGCGGTTTCAGACAGCGGTAGAGCATCAGCGCGGTATCCTTTTCGATATCCGAGAAACGGTAATAGTCTGCAGAAATCCTCAGAGCCTGACAGATTCCGGAGACACCGTTGTTTTCCCGCATAAGGTAGTTGAGAAAGACCTCTCTGCCGCAGAGATTGAAATCATATACCCCGACAAATCTTCCTTCCTCATCCAGAAGGATGTTGGAGGCATTGAGATCCGCCTGGAATATGGAGGCGGGGAGCTGGTGATAGACTTTTTCAAGTGCCGCCCTGTTTTCTGTCCAGAGTTGCCAGACTCTTCCGGCCTGCGCATGGAATGTTTCGGGCAGTGTGTCCGCATATGCCTTCCAGGCCAGGGCGTTTTCCAGCACCTCGTCCGTTTTGTCGCTGGGACAGAATGTTTCGAACAGGCAGTAGGCCGAAGGATATTCCGTATAATCGAGATGCAGTGCGGCAACCCTTGCCGTCATCTGCCAGATATCCCGCTTGTAGCTGTCATACAATGCTTCATTCTGCCCGAAGTCATCGGAAAATCTGTCCTCGGCCGATCGGAACGGCGCGTATTCCTCCGCGTAGGCCACGCATCTGTGCCCGCCGTAATCAACGACGGGAAAGCTGCCGGATCTGTCCCGGAGGATTCTCGGGCAGAAGTACCCAAGTCTGCGGTATTCTTCAACTGTCCTCTGCCATACGGCAATTTTCTCCGGAAACGTAAAATCATTGTCGGCAAGCTTCAGTACATATTTGCTCCCTGAATCCGTTTCCACAATGAATGCAGTTCTGAAATCGTCGTCTCCCCGGCTGGTATTGATCCTGCGAACCTCGATCGGAGTTTCGGCGGAAAAACGCGAAAAAACTGTTCTGAATGCGCTATCCATGCATGTTCCTCATACGGGCTTCTGCCCGCCATCAGGATTGCGTCAGGCTGGATTGATCCTGTTTCAGGGTCATCCGAATCTCTGCTGCCGCAACCGTCGTGCTGTACATTTCTTCTCCGTCCGGACAGAAACCGCATTTCCGGTAGAAACGGATTGCCCGCCCGTTTTCCTTCAGAACCCACAGGCATACCTGTTTGTATGTCCGCAACTCCTTAAGAGCGGCATCCATCAATTGCTGTCCCACGCCTTTTCCGTAGTACTCGGACAAGACATAAAGGGAGAAAATCTCTCCGATGTCAGGGGCCTCATCTCCGCGGTCTCCATATCCAACAAAGCCGATGACACGGCCGGCATCCTTCGCGATCAGAAGATGGTCCGGCCAGTCAAAGGCGATCTTCTCGCATTTTTCAAGCGTGAACCGGTCAAGGTACTCCTGACTGACGAGTCCCGGATAGGCTTCGTGCCAGGCGCGCCAGTGAACATAGGCTTTTCCCCTTGTTTCTTCCTCGGTTTCCATCTTTTTGATCTCTATGTTCATGTCGGTTCCCCCGAAACACCCGGCTGGCCGATTTCCCGGGAATCCGGAAGCTGCCGGCCCAGGCTGTTCAAAAAGGCTTCAATAATGGAATGCAGGTCTGTTCCGAAGCATTTCCTGACCGAATCCTGCCACGGCTGTCCGCTGCTCCGGTAGAACTGCAGATAGGCATCCATACCGTAGGTTGTGATCAGATATCGGGTCAGTGCGCCGGCGACTGGATATGTGACAGCATCGCTGTACTGATGGAAGACCTCGTCTGAGAACAGATCCCGGATGTCAGGCAGTCTCGCTTCTGAATGAAACTCTTTTACCCAGTCCTCATTGGGACGTCCCCACCAGGTTTCATCAAAATACATGGCAAGGCCTTCGCGGACAAATGCCGAATCCGGCCTGTGAATCTGATAGGAAATCAGATGAGCGTCCTCGTGAGGACCGATACAGTGAATATCGTCGTTGTATACAGCATAGACCTGATCCGGGACTGATGCAAATCCGTTGCAGGGCTCGTTATCGCCATAGATGCGTCCTACTTCCTCCGGCGTATCACAGAGCCAGTAATGAATCTTGCCCGGAAAAACCACATGCAGTGCTTCTGCGATTTTCGCAAAGCATGATTCCTGACAGTCCCGGATGCGCTTAAGATCATGCCCGGCAGCGCTTCCGGGGCGATAATGAAAGATGTAATGCTCGCTCTCATATGTCCTGTACATGACCAGTTCTCCATCAACCGATTTTGCTCTTCGGTGTTCCGCCTCAACCTCATACATGGAGTTTTATACGCTGGAATGACGATTCTGATGACAAAACCCATTATAGGACAGGCATGGGCCTGCACTCAAGCCCGTGCCCGCTGTTTTTCCGCAAAAAGAAATGCCTGCCCATGCATCAGGCAGAAAAGTGCACTTTTGCAGGAGGCAGAACGCACAAGAAAAGGGAGAAGACTGTGCTCCTCCCTGCAGTTTACCAGCCGCCGCTGGCGCCGCCTTTTTCTTCTGTCTCCGGTTTTCCCAGGGGAATCCTGGGATCAACGAGCCAGTATCCGCCGCTGTCCTGCTCCGTTTCGGCAATGTCCAGTTCCATGATGCTGTTTTCTTTCATGTTGGTATCCATTCTATGATCCTCCTGCCCTGCGGGCATGATGTTTCTGTAA
>CACYNZ010000374.1 GCA_902775835.1 uncultured Eubacteriales bacterium
TCTGCCCGGCTGATTTCGGCCGGAAATAACTTTCAGCGCCATTTTCCTGTCGCATTCAATTTCGAAGACATCACCCGTGGAACCCCATCCGATTCTGCGAAGCAGGCCGAGGCTGGTGAAACGGTCTGGAATCGGAACGATCACACTGGAATATGCAGGATTTGGGCGAACACTACGTTCATTGAATGCGAAGGGACCGGCAGACATGCCGGGATCAGGCTGACTGGTAAACATGGCTTTGCTCCTTTCCATGAAAATGATCATGACAGGTCCACAATCAGGAATTCCCATTACATATACAGACGCATGAAAATGGAAATAGTTTCCGACCGGAAGAAAAAACATCAGAAAGTTTTTCCATTGAAAAACCGGCAGGCTGCGTGCCCGCCGGAATGCTTTTTCTGTGGAAATCAGGCCCAGACCAGCCAGCAGAAGAGGTATCCGCTGAGCACGGCAACGAGCGTGAAGGGGACGCCGATACGCAGGAAGTCACTGGTCTTGACTTCATAGCCCTCCTTGCGCAGCATGCCAATTGTGACAATGTTGGCACTGGCCCCGATGGGTGTGAGATTGCCGCCAAGGGTGGCACCGCACAGAAGACCGAAATACAGAACCGTGGGATCCCATCCCATGATGCTGGAAATGCCCTGTACCACAGGAAGCATGGTGGCCACATAGGGGATGTTGTCGATGAAGGCGGAGAAGAGCACGGAACCGAAGGTGATGAGGGTGTACATGATGAACTTGCTCGAACCGCCGAGACGCACAAAGAGCTGCGCGATCTGGTCAATGATGCCCACCTGGGTGATGCCGTCAATGACAATGAACAGTCCCGTAAGCAGCAGAAGCGTCTGCCAGTCAATGCCTTCCAGCACGGTCTGGATTTTGCCCTTGCGCAGCAGATGGCGCGCTGTGCCGATCAGGCAGATGCTCATGCAGATCAGACCGTTGGTGAGATCGGGCTTTTCAGGAATAAAGGAAGCACCGATGAGCAGCAGGATGTTTACCAGCAGAAGGCAGGTGGGAAAATAGTCCGTTACCTGCGTGATGCTGATGCCGGAAATCTTCTGCCGGTTTTTGCGGAAGATCCAGATGATGACAGGCACCGTGGCCACCGCTCCAAGCTCTACGGCCCAGAAGATGGAGAAACGGCCGTTCATAAAGAAGAAGTCGCTGAAGTCCATGCCGGCATAGCCGCCCAGCATAATGGACGTGGTGTCACCCACAAGCGTGGCGGCGCCCTGCAGATTCGAGGACACGGAAATGGAAATGAGCAGCGGAATGGGGGAAATGCCCAGAGTTCTGGCAACCGCAAGCCCCACAGGTGCAATCATGAGCACGGTGGCCACATTATCCATGAAAGCCGATACAAAACCGGAAAACAGGGACATGAGCACGGCAGCCCACATGACGTTGGATGTGGAGGCGAGCAGCGTATCCGCCAGGCGGTTGGGCATTTTGGACTCAATAAACAGCTGCACCGTACCCATGGTGCCGGCAAGCATCAGCAGGATGTTCCAGTTGATGGATGTGGGCAGCGCACCAAGAGGTTCAATTCCGAGAATCAGAAACAGCACCGCACATCCAAGCGCCAGATAAGGCCGGATCTTGGAAAAAGCAATCATGCATACATACATGATAATAAAGAGGATAAGGGCAACCGTCTGCATAGAAAACTCATACCTTTCCTGTAAATATGAAAAGAGACCCCAACCAATCGCATGGCTGAAGTCTCGCTCCAATCCGTTCCGGATGCTCTGCACCGGGCGCATGGCCGTGATGACGACGCAGAGACACACAAGTGGGAACTACTCCCTTCAACGGATATGGATTATACGAGTTTTGGGGAGGGTTTGCAAGGCTTTCCACAGAGCCAATTCGTACAGTTCCGGAAAGAATATAATTCTGAAACCGGTTTCAAAGGAAAAACAGCTTCGGAGTTTTCGCTTCATATGATATAATGGTATTTCAAAGCTTATTTCAGGGGGTTGCTATGACATTGCAGAGTGGAGACAGACTGTGCGGATTCCGGGTAAACCGTGTACGGGAATGCAGAGAGCTTCAGGGGCGCATGGTGGAAATGATCCATGAGAAGACCCTTGCGCCGCTGTGCTGGCTGGATAATCAGGTGAAAAACAAGGTGTTCTGCATCACGTTTCCCACCTTTCCCGAGGATGACACGGGCGTATTCCATATTCTTGAACACTCGACCCTGTGCGGATCCAAAAAGTATCCGGTGCGGGAACCGTTTGTGGAGCTGATGAAGGGATCCATGCAGACCTTTCTCAATGCCATGACGTTTCCGGACAAGACCATGTATCCGGTGGCAAGCCGGAATGACAAGGATTACCTGAATCTTGCAGGCGTCTATCTGGATGCCGTATTTGCTCCCCGAGTGCTGGAGGATCCGAATATCTTCTATCAGGAGGGCTGGCATCTGGAGCTTGAGGAAGGCAGACCGGTGTTCCGCGGTGTGGTGCTCAATGAAATGAAAGGTTCCATGGGCCAGCCGGATGATGTGGTGGTCAAAGGACTTTTCCATGAGATCTTTCGGGACAATACCTATGCATTCCACTCCGGCGGCGACCCGGAGAGCATCACAGACCTGACCTATGAGCAGTTCGTGAACAGCTACAGGCGGTTTTATCATCCCTCCAACAGCATGATCTACCTGGATGGAGCGGTTCCGCTCGAGGAGACACTGAGTCTGATTGATTCCTATCTGAAGGAATTTGAGCCCATTGCGCGCCATGATCCCATCAGAAGGCAGGAAGTGTACGCTTCACAGCGTGATCTTTTCTATGAACTGGGCAGGGATGAGAATCCTGAGGGACGCGATTATTTTGCAGCCGGACATATCATCTGCTCTTTTCAGGATCACCTGAAGATCCGTGCTCTGCAGATGATGCTGGTGACAATCGGTGTGAGCAATGATGCTCCGCTGATCCGCTGCGTGCTCGATAAAGGGATTGCCAAGGATGTGGAGATTGATGTGAATGACTCCATTTTCCAGCCCTATATCAGCATCATGGCCAGAAACGTGGCGCCGGGACGTGCCGGTGAGATTCTGCCGACCGTTCAGGAAGCCGTGCGGAAACTGGTCAGGGACGGAATCGACCGCAAGGAACTGGAAGCCACGCTGAACCTGGTGGAGTTCAAGCAGCGCGAGCGTTCAGAACCCCAGGGCGTATCCAGAGCCGTGCGGATGATGGATTCATGGCTGTACGGCGGAGACCCGCTGGATTATCTCACGCCGGACGAGGATTATGCCAGACTCCGGGAAATGCTGGATACCCGGGCCTATGAGGAACTGCTTCAGGAAGTGTTCCTGGACCAGGACAAGTGGAACGTGGTCCTGGCGCATCCGGACCCGGATCTGGGTGAGAAGACCCGGCGCAGGGAGCAGGAAAAACTCAGGGCCATGACGGAATCCATGACGGAAGAGCAGCTGGACGCAGTGAAGAAGATGAACGCAGCGCTTCATGCCTGGCAGAAAACGCCGGATACACCGGAGCAGCTTGCCACCATACCACATCTGCAGCTGTCAGACCTCGGAGAAATGGATCCGCTGCCGGAAACGGAAATGGAAACCGTGGACGGTGTACCGGTACTCAAACACCACATTTCCACCAACGGCATCACCTATGTCACGTTCCATTTCCAGCTGTCCGATCTTGAATATCAGGACATTTCGCTCCTGGAGCTGATGATCAACCAGTACACCTCTCTTCCCACCGAGCACTATGATACGCTGACGCTGCAGCGT
>CACYNZ010000375.1 GCA_902775835.1 uncultured Eubacteriales bacterium
AGCGTGAAGCTTTCCACCGTCTCCAGGCACGGGAAGGACTGGAAACCGAATTCGGAAGCGTAACGGAAATAAAACTTCCTGTATTCCGTGAACGGCTTTTCCCCGTGCCATACATCCCAGTAGTGCACATCGCCGCGGTTGAAGTCTGACGGATTGTCAAAGGCTCCGCCGGAAGACGGGGAAGACGGCCACCAGAACGTCTGGGGGGCTTCTGTCTTCACAATCCCGGGCAGAAGATATTCATACATCTTGATGTAGTCAGCGACATGGCTTCTGCGCGTGTTTTCAGCCGTATAGGCTCTGGACGGCATCAGGCGGGGATCAAAATTGATTTCCAGCGCGGTGAGCGCCTGGGCCATGAAGCCCTCCATCTCATTGTTTCCGCAGATCAGCGCGAGGGAGGGATGATTTCTCAGCCGGCGGACCTGCTGCACAGTCTCCACACGGATGCTCTCTTCAAACGCAGGCGTAAGATCATAAAAGGAGCATGCATACATAAGATCCTGCCAGACCATCAGACCGAGCTCATCACAGATGTCATAGAAAGCATCGGATGGATAGTATCCGCCGCCCCAGACACGGATGGTATTGAAATTGGCAAGAGCGGCATCCTCAAGCAGTCTTCTGGTACGCTCGGGTGTGACACGGGAGAAGATGTTGTCCTCGGGAATGTAATCCCCGCCCATGGCAAAGACCTTAACGCCGTTGACCATATGACAGAATTCTTCGCCCCACTCATCTTTGGACCTGGATACGGTAAGCACGCGCAGACCGACCCGGGTCTCATACCGGTCCAGTTCCCGGCCGCCGCGCTCAAGAACGGCATGGATGGTGTAAAGCGGCTGCGCTCCGTATCCGCGGGGCCACCAGAGTTCCGGAGAAGTCACAGTGACCGTATTCTCATGAAAATCCAGACGGCTGCCGTCGGGACACTCGAGAACGGCTTTCAGTTCTGTTTCTGCGGGATCGCCGTCAAAATCCGGCCGGAGATGAAGCACCACGCTTCCGTCCGGCTGATGATCCTGTTCCACAAGAATGCTGTCAATCTTTACCCCGTCAATGCCTTCAAGCTGAATGTCCTGCCAGATGCCGGCATCAGGCAGCCTGGGACCCCAGTCCCAGCCGAACATCATGTGTGCTTTGCGGAGGTGGCCGAAGCCTGGAATGGCATCCGTGGAACCCCAGCAGGGACGCTTCTCATATTCTCCAAGCACATATTCGATCGGAGAATGAAAAAGAATCCGCAGGGTGTTCTCACCTGTTTGCAGCAGGGACCTGACCTCAAAACCATAGGCAACATGCATGTTGTTGCAGGAGGCGAGGAAGCTGTCGTTCAGGTAGAGGTCACAGAGCGTATCAAGACCGAGGCAGCGGAGCACAACCCGGTCATGGGAAAGCAGGCTTTCCGGAACGGAAAACGTCCGGACATATTCCCATTCATGGCGCAGAAGATCAAAACACGCATACTCATTTTCACGCCAGAAAGGGTCCTGGATGGTGCCGTCCCGGAGAAGGTCAGCGTAGACCGACCCCGGAACAGAAGCTTCGTGCCAGACGTCGGATTCCGTATCCCGCATGCGCCAGGGGCCGTTGAGCGATAGAATCTGCATTGCATGTACCTCCATCAAACAGCCCGCAGCCTGCGACGGAGTCAGCAGGCTGGCGGGCTGAGGTTCAATTGATTTACTGATTCATCTGTGCGACAAGAGCCTTGATGGTCTCGTGGTTTATATGTTCATCTGCGACAAAGGAGATGAGTGTGCGAAGCGGCATGTAGGCCATCAGTGCTTCCATCATCTGTGAGTCGGCGGCAGGTGCATCCTGGGCATCTGCTCCGCCCGACATCATTCCGGCGGAAGCCTGCAGCATTGCCTGGGCAACCTTGGAAGCGCGCGGATGGGCGAGAATATCCATGAAAATGGAGTCTTCGGTGAAAGTTACGGGAATTTCGCGGGAACCCTGCACTTCAATGCGCTTTTCGAGGAGGACGGTGCGGCTGTCAGAACAGATCTGAATATCGTAGCTTCCGCTTTCCACAAACCAGTCATGGATCTTTGTGCTCCAGAATGCGAAGGAACGGGCGTCCAGCGTAAAGGAAACCGTTTTTGTTTCACCCGGCTGGAGTTCAACCTTGTCAAATCCCTTCAGTTCCCTGAGCGGACGGAAAACACTGGATTCCGGATCCGAAACATAGAGCTGGACAACTTCTTTTCCGCAGACCGGGCCGTCGTTGGTGACATCCACCTGTACGGTCAGCGTTTCCTGATCCGTGATGGATTCGGCGGAAACGGACAGATTGGAGTATGAGAAGTGCGTATAACTCAGACCGTAACCGAAGGGGAACAGGACATCCGTCTTTTTCTTGTCATAGTACCGGTAACCCACAAAGATGCCTTCATTATATATGGCCGTGTTGCCTTCGCCGCCGTAGGTGAGGAAGCAGGGCGTGTCTTCCAGGCGCCGGGGGAGCGTCTCGGGAAGCCGGCCGCTTGGATTCACTTCGCCAAACAGAACGGCGCGATTGGCGTAACCGACATTCTGGCCGGCGAGATAGCCTTCAATGAGGCCTTTCACGTGATCCACCCAGGGCATTTCCACAGGAGAACCGTTATAGAGAAGAACGATGACATTGGGGTTGACCGCAGCGATATCCGCAATCAGCTGATTCTGGTTGGCAGGCATCTGCATATGCTTGCGGTCATAGCCTTCCGATTCATAGCTGTCGGGGAGGCCTGCAACAATTACCACTTTATCCGCGGTGCGGGCTGCGTCAACTGCGGATGCATGCAGGGCAGGATCCACCGAATCGGAATCGATGGCATAGCCCTGCTGATAGGAAACATTGGGCTTGTCTTCAACTGCCTTGAGCAGGCTTGTGATTTCACAGCAGTTGATATGGGAACTGCCGCCGCCCTGGAAGCGGGGCTTGTCAGCAAACTCGCCGACAATCAGGATATTTTCATCAGACAGAGGAAGAATGCTGTCCTCGTTTTTGAGCAGGACCATGCACTGTGCAGCGAGTTCGCCTGCCAGTCTGTGATGGGCAGCCTTGTCCCAGGGCGTGTCCGGACGCTTGGCGGAATGGTATTTCTGGGACAGAGCCACGACACGCTCAGCACACTGATCGACGTAATGCTCATCGAGCCGTCCTTCCCTGACTGCTTTTACGATCTCGGCATCATTGATGCCGCGGGAACCCGGCATTTCGAGATCCAGACCCGCCTCAACACCAAGCGGGCGGTTGGAGACAGCGCCCCAGTCACTCATGACCAGGCCATCGAACCCCCACTCATCCCGGAGCAGCGTCGTCAGAAGCCATTTGTTCTGCGAGGCATATTCGCCGTTCACCTTATTGTAGGAGCACATGAATGTCCATGCTTTTCCTTCCTTCGCAGCTTTTTCGAATGCGGGAAGATAGATTTCACGCATGGCTCTCTCATCCACGACCGAGTCAGAAGACATGCGCCGGTGCTCCTGATTGTTCATGGCAAAATGCTTCACACTCACTCCGATATCGCGGCTCTGTTCGCCGAGAATCATGGAAACAGCCATTTCTCCGGCGAGATACGGGTCTTCGGACATATACTCAAAGTTCCGGCCACACAGGGGAGAACGCTTGATATTGATGGCAGGTCCAAGACTGACAGCAAGCTGCTCATGCTGGCACTCGTCTCCGATGGCCTCGCGATAGTCCTCCACATCGCTCATCACATAGTAGAATGTTTGTTCTTTATCATGTACTTCTATTCTTGTTATTACATT
>CACYNZ010000376.1 GCA_902775835.1 uncultured Eubacteriales bacterium
CCAGGCCATGAACACCGGCCACATGTACGTGTACTTCTTCAACAGCGTCATCGTGGCGGCCGCCACCATCCTGATCACGCTGGTAGCTTCCTTCATGGCCACCTATGCGCTGACCCGCCTGGTGTGGAAGGGCCGGAAAACGATGAACAAGTTCTTCATGCTCGGTCTCACCATTCCGATTCACGCCTCCATTGTGCCGATCTATGTCACGCTGTCCAAGCTGCACATGCTCAGCACCTACTGGGCCGTCATCATCCCCTATTCCGCCTTTTCCCTGTCCATGGGCATTCTCATCTGCACCGGATTCATGGGAGACATTCCCTATGACCTGGATGAGGCGGCCTTCCTGGACGGCTGCGGCGTGTGGGGCATCTTCCTGCGCGTGATCGCCCCGCTCATGACCCCGGCCATTGCAACCGTGGGCATCTACACCTTCCTCCAGTGCTGGAATGAGCTCATGTTCGCCAACGTCTTCATCAGCAATGATGCCATCAAGACCCTGCCTGTGGGCGTTCAGGCCCTGTCCGGACAGTACACCACGGACTGGGGTCCCATCGGCGCCGCACTGACGCTGGCCACCATTCCGACCCTGCTGGTCTATGTGTTCCTGAGCAAGCGGATTCAGGACAGCTTCATTGCCGGCGCCGTAAAGGGCTGATCCGGCAGAAGCCTGTCTTTTCAGACGAAGATTAACCAAAACTGCAGATATTCAAAAGCTCCGGCGGACCTGAATCCACCGGAGCTTTTACTGTTTCTGTCCGTATATTTCCGCGCCAGCTCAGCAGCCGTAGGGGCTGTCAAATTCCCGCTCGGCCTTTTCCACAGCCGCTTCCAGCGTCATGCCCGCAAAATGCTGGGCACCCAGATATCTTCCGGACTTGCCGTCATTGACGAACACGCCCACCACGATGCCGGGAATCGCGCTTTCCGGTGCGTTCGGCGCATGCGGTCCGCCAAGATCTGTGCGACACCAGCCCGGATCCGTCAGGTTGATCATCACATCGGTGCCTTCCACCTTCGAGCCCAGGTCAATGGTGATCTTGTCCAGTGCCGCTTTGCTGGCTGAATATCCCGCCTGGCACACGTCCAGTGCAATGCCGCTTGTGGTGTTGAGAATTCTTCCGCTTCCGCGCTGCATCATGCCGGGCAGAAAATGATAGCAGATCATGGCCGGCGCGATGGTGTTGACATGAAAGCTGATCTCATAATCCGACACAGGCGTCGAAAGATAGTCCGTCCGGTAGGCAATCTGAAGCCCGGCATTGTTCAGCACGATATCCACATCCACGTCCAGGGCATCCACTGCCTTCAGCATCTTTTCCACGTCCGCCGGACTGCCGAGGTCAGCCTCCACCGCATGCGCCTGAACGCCATATGCGCGCACTTCCTGCAGTACTTTTTCCGTATGCGCCAGCGAACGGCTGTGCAGTATCAGGTTGCAGCCCTTTTCCGCCATGAACTTTGCCGTCAGATATCCAATGCCTCTGGATGCGCCTGTGATAAGGGCCCAGCGTCCCTTTACTTCATACATGTCTTTTCCACACTTTCATCTTTTCACGTGCTGTATCGGGTTTACGCCCGGGGCTTTCCGGGCAGGCGGAAATATACCGCATAGGGTTCATATCCCACATCATGCAGGGGAATGAAGCGGATGGCTTTCTCCTCCGTCACCGTCTGGAATTCCTCGGTCCAGTATCCCCATTCCCGCTCATTGGCGCGCTCAAGCGCCGTCTCCGGTTTCTCCGGGTCCACATGCAGCGTGCGCTCGCTGTCCACCAGACCCGCAAGCACGCGCGGCCCGTACAGGAAGGCCACCCGGCCATTGTCCCCGCTCAGTGCTTCGCACCAAATCCGCATGGGCAGATTCACGCTCCAGGCTTCACCGTTTTCCCAGTTCTCCCGCTCAGGCGACACAAAGCAGGAAGGCTTTCCGGAAGCCCATTCCGGCATCCGCACATGCAGGCGCAGTGCGCAGGGAGTCTCGGTTTCCACGCTGAAATGCACCTGCAGGCATTCCGGATGATGCAGCACCCTGGACGTAACTTCCCCGATGCGGTGCTTTTCCGCAGAATCGCTTGATGCCTGGAAGGACCCGGTCTGACGGTCAATCCGCTGATGCAGCAATACCTTCTGCCCGTCCACATCCAGAGTCACATCGCTGTCGAAGAACTGGCAGACATAGACATCCCGGCCTTCCAGATAATAGATGTACCGGTTGTGCGCCGCGTTGGCCTGCACCAGGGTCCCGTGACAGCAGTAGAAATTGGTGGTCTCAGTCCCCCAGCCTTTCGTGTCCCCGCCCTGCAGAGGCATGAAATAGGACACAAGTCCCGTGGTCGGATGCCCCGGCCTGTATCCGTTGGTGGGACGCCAGCGATAGTATCCCTGGGCCAGGATGCCGTTATAGAGATTGCGCTCAATATAGTCCGCGTACACCGGATCCCCGGTCCACCGGAAAAGCACATCCGCAAGCCGCATCATGTTGTACACCGTGCAGTGCTCCTGGTTTTTCCGCCCGAGCCGGGCGCCCATGCTGCGCTTCGGCGTCCAGATTTCCCCGTCCGTCTGCCCGCCGGTGGCAAAGTATCCGCGTTCCGTCACCGCGCAGCGCCAGTAGGCCTCAACAATCCGCTTCCACGTTTCATCGCCTGTCACCTCATAGGCCCGGGCGGCTCCCAGGATCTCCGGGATCGTGGTATTGGCATGCATGTTGCTCAGTGGATCCTCGCCCGCCAGAAGCGGATCAAACAGCCGGGAACGGGTGTAGCGCTCAAGAAGAATGCGGTACCGTTCCTTACCGGTCATCTCCAGCATGTCCGCCCACACTTCCAGCATGCCGCCGGTTTCCACGTCCAGGATATCATCCATTTCCTCCCTCGAAAACCTGGACGTCCAGGCTTCAAACCATGCGCCCCACCGGTCCGCCACCTCAAGCGCCTGACAGCTGCCGGCAAGCTTTGCCATGTCCACAAGACCCATGAGCGTCTTGTGCACCGTATAATGCGGCGCCCACACTTCCTTCCCGCGCGCAATCCAGTCCAGATACTTTTCCGGTATGGACCCGGCCCAGCCGTCACCGTGTTCCGCCTGGCAGCGGGCCAGATCCTGCACCATGGCGTCTGCCTTTCCCTTAATCTCCGGATCATCATACGCATGCCAGATCATGGCCGACGCGCTGAGGTAATGTCCCGGGAAATGCCCGCGGAGCGCGCAGGTCGGGGATTCCCAGCCTCCATGCATGCCCTCCGGCAGTTCTGCGTCCCCGCTCAGGCCTGCTTCCAGAAGGTAATTGCGCATCAGGTTTTCCCGTGTCAGCCGGAGCATGTACGCCCGGTTGTCACGCTCCCGACGTTTCAGTTCCGGATCCAGTATGGTAACGTTCCGTCCGTTCAGTCCGATCATGCTTTTTCCTCCCATGATGTCGGCATTGTTCGCAGGATACCTGACCATGTCCGCACCTGCCGTGCCGCCTTTTTTCATACATATCTTCAGCCACGCCTGTGTTTATCGGAACATATTCTTTCCGGCCGGCCTTTTTCCTCTTTTTCTTTTTCCGTATCCGCACGCATATGCCGTGCAGATCCCGCAAAGGAAAAGGCCGGCATATGCCGGCCCCATTCTTTTCGTTTTCAGGCCGGGTTACGCGCGTCACAGATGCTCATACCATTGAATAGCCCGTCCGATCCAGCCCTCCATGCACATTCCGGTGCCGTCGGAAAACCCGTGTCCGCCCTTCGGCCCGAT
>CACYNZ010000377.1 GCA_902775835.1 uncultured Eubacteriales bacterium
AGTTCTGGAGACGGTGGCATATTTCGCTCTCGAGCTGGTTCCGCGACTATGTCTATATTCCGCTCGGCGGCAACAGGAAGCACGTCTACTTCAATCTGTTTGTCGTGTTTCTTCTGACGGGAATCTGGCACGGTGCGGCAGTTCATTATGTCGCATGGGGCTTATGGAACGGTCTCTTTATTCTCGCGGAGAGATGGCTGAAGCTCCGCGGCGGAAGCCGGGCGGCAGCGGCGGGGAGCGGGAGGAACGGCTCCTGCCTGCGGACTGCTCTCGCCCGCCTCTATACACTGGCGGTTGTGGCGTCCGGCTGGGTGATGTTCAGGGCCGCGTCCGTGACCGAAGCCCTTCTGTTTCTGAAAACGCTGGTGGTCCATGTGCCGGAGAAGCCGCTCTATGATGCATTCTGGTTTTATGACCGCTTTACGCTGACCATGCTGGTGCTGGGGATCCTGTTTGCATCGGCTCTGCCGGCTCGCGCCGCGGCTTATGTGCGGGAACATATGGCAGACAGGCGGTGGACGGTCTGAGCCGCGCCCGTGCTTCTGATCCTGTTTGTGCTGTGCGCGTCGAGAATCACCGCCGGGTCCTATAATCCGTTTATTTATTTCCAGTTCTGAGTGACGCATAAGGAGAGTGGAGTTGAAAACCTTCAAGACATGTTTTTCCGCCGTGTTTATGGCGCTTCTGATCCTTCCCGGCATTTTCATGAACCGGAAGGAGGACGCCGTGTCGGAATCCGAGAAGCGGAAGCTTGCGGAGAAGCCGCAGCTATATGCGGAGGACGGATCGCTGAACCGGAATTTCACGGCGGATTTCGAGACCTATTTTAATGACCGCATCGGCTTCCGGGACCGGATGGTGATGACGAATGCGCAGGTGCAGTACTATGTGTTCGGCCAGTTTACCCGGTATATCCGGCCGGGCAGCCGCCTGATCGTACTGGGAAACGGCGCAGCGGCGGCAGAAGATGCAAAGGCCGGTACACTTACGATCGTGGCGATGAATCCCGACAGGAAGGTCCGGACGGCAGGATTTGATCTTTCCGCGATGGGCAGTGCCTACCGGGAAGGAAACCGGATTGAAGTCATACGGACCAGCGGGACTCTGGAAGAAGGCGAGCACTGGGCGGTGCAGGCGGATCTTGCCCTGAAGCAGGGAGCATTCGAAGCGGAGCTTCCCGGCGGATCCGTGACAACGTTTGTCGTGCATGCACATAACTGATGCGGATGAGAAAAGGAGCGGAAAACATGTTCAGAGCAGACAGCCGGACAGCAGATACGGAAAAGTACCCATATCATATCCGGGACGTTCATATCAGCGATCCGTTTATTCTCGCGGACCCGGTTACACGGAAATACTATACCTATGTCCAGTTTGCGGATCATGACCGCTTTCCGGATCTGCCCTCGGGCGGCGGGCACTTCTTTGTGCTGGAAAGCGAGGACCTGGTCCACTGGTCAAAACCGGCTGTATGTTTTGAGCAGGGCACGTTCTGGGCGGACCTGGATTACTGGGCACCGGAGTGCCATATCTGGAAGGGAAGGTATTATCTGATCAGCTCCTTCCGTGCCGCAGGTACATACCGCCGGTGCCAGTGCCTTGTATCCGACAGTCCGAGGGGACCGTTCAGCCCGGTGCGGCCGGAGCCTGTGACGCCGGAAGGCTGGCAGTGCCTGGACGGAACCCTGTATGTGGAGCGGGATGGAACACCCTGGATGGTGTTCTGTCATGAATGGCTGCAGGTGGAGGACGGACAGATCTGCGCGATTCCGCTGTCCGATGATCTGGGGGAGCGGATCGGACCGCCTGTGATTCTTTTCAGGGCTTCCGAGGCTCCCTGGACTGGGCCAGTGCTTCGGGGCGGCGGTGTGACGGACGGTCCGTTCCTGCACAGGCTTCCCGGGGGAAGACTGATCATGCTCTGGTCCAGCTTCGCGGCGGACGGCGGGTATGCGCTGTCCTATGCGGTGAGCGGATCCGGAACGCTGAAAGGCCCGTGGATCCAGCAGAAAGATCCGCTCTATGCCATGGACGGGGCGCATGCCATGCTGTTCCGGACGTTCCAGGGTCAGCTCATGATGTCCTGTCACTGTCCCAATGACCACATGAAAAAAAGGATCCTTCTGTTCGAGATGGAGGAAAATGCCGAGTCCCTTCATATTATTAATGAGGTGACCGGCAACTGGTACAACCGCATAGGCGGGCATGGAAAAATGTATCAGTACAGGGAACCGCTGAAGGAGGACCCCTGTTTCATGGCGGATCCCAGAGGTGCAAAGGCCTGAGAGCCCAAAGCCCTATGCGGTGCTGAGCGGGCCCGGACAGTGAGAAACGCGCCTGAAAGATTCTGAAAGCCTCTTTCCAAAGCACAGTCCTGAAGCTATAATCAGCGATGGCCTAGGTCGGGTCGGAAAGAGGATGAAGAGATATGAACAGGGATCTTACTGTCGGAAAACCTTCCAGGGTGCTCTGGCAGTTCTGCCTGCCGCTTTTTGGCAGCATAATCTTTCAGCAGCTGTACAATATTGCGGACAGCCTGGTTGTGGGCAAGTTTGTGGGGGAAAACGCGCTGGCCGCAGTAGGCAACAGCTATGAGATCACGCTGATGTTCATTGCCTTTGCGTTTGGGTGCAACATGGGCTGCTCCGTGGTGGCATCCCAGATGTTCGGTGCCAGGGATTACCGGGAACTGAAAACTACCGTGTCCACAGCGATGATTCTGACAGGCTGTGTATGTATTTCCCTGATGGTGTTCGGACTGGCAGGTTCCAGATGGCTGCTTGGTCTGCTTCAGACTCCGGAAGAAATCATGGAGGACTCAAAGCTGTACCTGGATATCTATATCTGGGGGCTGCCTTTCATGTTTTTCTATAATGTGTGCACGGGCACCTTTTCGGCACTTGGCGATTCCAGAACCCCTTTCATTTTTCTGGCCTGCTCCTCCACAGCGAATGTGGCGGTGGATATCCTGTTTGTTCAGGCGTTCGGTATGGGCGTAGCGGGCGTGGCCTGGGCCACCTTTCTCTGTCAGGGGGTCAGCTGTGTGCTGGTCGTGGCAGTGATGGCCAGAAGACTCCGGGCGCTGCCGCATGAGGGTGAAACACCGAAGCTGTTTTCCGGTGCGATGCTGAAAAAGATCCTGGCCATCGCGATTCCGAGCACGCTTCAGCAGAGCTTTATATCGGTGGGCAACCTGATTATCCAGGGGGCAATCAACGGCTTCGGCCCGGGTGTCATGGCCGGATATTCCGCTGGAGTGAAGATGAACAATCTGGTGATTACCTCCTTCACGACGCTTGGCAATGGCATTTCCAATTATACTGCCCAGAATATCGGGGCAGGGAAAAAGGAGCGCATCCGTCAGGGCATTCAGGCGGGGCTCCGTATGGTCTGGATGCTGTCCGTACCGTTTTTTCTGCTGTACTTTTTCCTTGGGGAAACATGCATCCGCTTTTTTGTGGATTCGCCCACAGAAACGGCAATTCAGACGGGTATCCTGTTCCTGCGGATTCTTTCGCCGTTCTATTTCGTGGTATCCGCAAAGCTTGTAGCCGACGGAGCACTGCGCGGCGCGGGACTCATGAGTTACTTCATGATCGCGACCTTTACTGACCTGATCCTCAGAGCAGGGCTCGCACTGATCTTGTCGCAGACATCGCTTGGTTCCACAGGCATCTGGTGCGCATGGCCGATCGGATGGGTCATGGGTACAGCGCTTTCTGTGCTGTTTTATTTGCGCAG
>CACYNZ010000378.1 GCA_902775835.1 uncultured Eubacteriales bacterium
CGGACCCGTATATTTATTACCGCTTTTATGCGCTTCCGCTCCGGCACGGGATCAGCCGCAGGGCGGATATCATGCATGGTCAGTGCACGCAGGAATTTCTCATGGAGCTCGCGCAGAGAAGCGAAAGCCGGGAAATGTTTTCCTTCCTGGCCGGGTTTCTCTGTCACTTTGCGCTGGATTCCATGACGCATCCCTTTATCAATGCGCAGGCGCAGGACCGGGATGACATGCACGCGGCCATTGAGCGCCGGCTGGATGTCCTGGAACTGAAGCGTCAGGGCAGGCAGCCGCGGGAGATCATGAAGCTGTTCATGCCTTTTCCGGATCTTCCCGAAGTGCGGGAAGCGATGAAGAAAGTGTACGGCTGGGACGATAGGTATTATCGGATTTCCTGCAGGCATATGCGCTGGTTCCACTTTATCGCCAAGGATCAGCATGGGCTGCTGGAACGCCTGCTCCGCAGAATGCCCGGCAAGCTGGCCTCCGCATCGTACAGGACACACATGGCGGACGGCCTGGACCTTGGGCCATTCGATGCCCTGGAAGAGGAGGCGGTCAGGCTGGGTACGGCGCTTGTCACGGAAGCCTGGAAGTTCCGGGCGGGGGAAACGGACGTAGGCAGTCTGCGCGAACGGATCGGCACGAAAACCTATCATGGCCGGGAATGGGCATGACCGCAGCTGAAGCATGTGATGAGCATTTCTTGAATGAATAAACAGGATATATGCGCGGCGTGTCGTAATCTGCAGGTAGAGCATGGCCGGGAATCTGCGGTCTGCTTCAGAAAAAAACAGGAGGGCACAGGCATGAGAAAGAGAACACGTATCCTGTATGTGACAGTTGTGATTATCTCTGCTGCTGTGCTTCTGTGCTCAGCAGGGGCGGAAGGGGCAGAGGAGATCACCGGATATGTTTCGCCGTTTCATCAGACCATATGGTCGCTTCTGCCGCCGGTCATTGCCATTGCTCTGGCGCTGATCACCAAGGAAGTGTATTCCTCGCTGTTCATCGGCATTATTGCGGGCGGCCTTCTGTACTCGAACTTCAGCTTTGAAGGTACTCTGATGGCCGCGCTGCGTGTCGGCGTTGTGGGCTCGCTTTCGGATCCCTACAACGTGGGCATTCTGGTATTCCTGGTGATGCTGGGCATGCTGGTGATGCTCATGAACCGGGCCGGGGGCTCAGCTGCCTTTGGGCGCTGGGCGTCCGAACACATCCGGTCCCGCTCCGGCACGCAGGCGGCGGTGATCGCACTGGGCGCGCTGATCTTCATAGATGACTATTTCAACTGCCTGACCGTGGGCTCCGTGATGCGCCCGGTCAGCGACAAGAACCGGATTTCCCGGGCGAAGCTGGCCTACCTCATCGACGCGACGGCGGCACCTGTGTGCATTATTGCGCCGGTGTCGTCCTGGGCGGCGGCCGTGTCCTCCTATGTGCAGGAAGGAAACGGACTGGAGCTGTTTATTCAGGCCATTCCCTACAATTTCTACGCGATCCTGACACTGGTGATGATGTTCTACCTGGCGTTTGCCAATATGGACTACGGGCCTATGGCAAGGCATGAGCGGAATGCCAGTGAGAAAGGCGATCTGTTTTCCGGAAGCCGCATCCGGGAAAAGGAAGAGAGCGGGGAGGAAAAGCCTGGCGGCCGGGTGCTGGATCTGGTGCTGCCCATCGCGGTGCTCATCATTTCCTGTGTCATCGGCATGATCTATTCCGGCGGATTCTTCGCGGGCGTCGGGTTTGTGGAAGCGTTCTCCGGCTCGGACGCGTCCGTGGGCCTGATGCTGGGCTCCGTGGTGACGCTGATCATTACCATGGCCTACTATCTGATCCGAGGGTCACTGAAATTTCAGGATATTGCCGAGTGCATTCCTGAGGGCTTCAGGTCCATGGTGCCTGCCATCCTGATCCTGACCTTCGCGTGGACATTGAAGATCATGACCGACAGTCTGGGCGCGAAAGAGTATGTGGAAATGCTGGTGAAAAACTCGGCAGGTACATTCAAGGCCTTCCTTCCGGCTGTCATCTTCCTGATTGCCGGCGGCCTGTCATTCTCCACAGGTACGAGCTGGGGCATGTTTGGCATACTGATTCCCATTACGCTGAGCGTATTCCCGCTGACGGACCCGCTGGGGGTCATCTGCGTTAGCGCCTGCATGGCCGGTGCTGTGTGGGGTGACCACTGCTCGCCGATTTCGGATACAACCATCATGGCCAGCGCTGGTGCCCAGTGTGATCATGTGACGCATGTGTCCACCCAGCTGCCCTATGCCCTGACCGCGGCGGGCGTGAGCTGCGTGAGTTATGTGATCGCCGGGTTTGTGCCCAATGCGCTCATTGTGCTGCCCATTGCCATTGTGCTGATGCTGCTCACCATGGAAATACTGCGGCGGCGTATGAAAGCGTGACGGGAGACGGAAACCTGGCCGGGATATGTTCCCGGCCGTTCTTTTTGGGCACGGACCGGTGCTACGGGGCTTGCCGGCGGGAAAATGCTGCGGTACCATTCTGTCAGGAACAGAAGGGAAAGGAGGCGGGCGTCATGAAAAAGGAACGGCTGCGCCGGGTGAAGAAGCTGCTGGTGCCCGCCGTGCTGTGTCTCTTTGTCCTGGCGGCCTTTCTTCTGTGGCAGGAAAGCACGGAACATGAAATACGGAAAACGCTGGATGCGGTCCGAAACATTTCCTCAGACCTGACCCTTGCCATATACACGGACATACATCATGATCCGGAGAGCCGGAAGGACGTGTATGCAGATACCATCGACTGCATGGGAAGGATCATGGCAAGTGCAGACGTGGACGCGCTGTGGAATCTCGGGGATATCATCAACGGGAGCAAGACAACGCGTACCGAGGCGGAAGCGCAGATCCGGGATGTGACGGAGGCGGAAAACGCGGTCACGCCATTTGCGCACCGCATTGCGGGCAATCATGACAGCAATGTGCGGTCCACCTGGGAAAGCGGGCCCGGTTTCGGGCCGGAGGAAGTGCTGAGTCCGCAGGACCTGGCGGACATCCTTGGAAACCCGGGAATGGAACAGCGGGAAATCTGCAGTGATCTGCGGCCCACGGACTATTATGTGGATTTTGACAGGGTACGGGTCATCTGCGTATCCACGGACGATGTGACGTTCACGGAGGAGACCGCCCGGTGGCTGGAACATGCGCTGGACACGGACCGGCAGGCACTGTTCCTGGCCCACTGTCCCACGCGTCCGGAATGGGGATACTACGGGGACATACAGGGCGGAGAGCGGATCGAACAGGTAATCCGGGATTTCCAGGCAGAGGGCGGCACCGTGATCGCCTGGATTCATGGGCATGATCACGGAGACATGATCCAGGACGCGGACGGATGGAAGGAGATCGCCATCGGCTGCGCCAGATACCAGGTGCCGGGCGGCGGGAGCACGGAGGGCATGACATACGCGAAGCGGCACAGATGGGGTGCTTCACGGTTCCTGTTTGACGTGGTCAGCATTGATACGAATACGCGGACGGTGCATCTGACCCGCTTCGGGGCGGGCCCTGACCGGGAAATCACATACTGAACCATGAAAGGCATGACAATAGCCGGAAACGATGGTGCTGGAGAGGAGCGGAGGCATATGACGCCTGCACAGTATAAAAAGCTGATTCAGTCCCTGCCGCGGGAGCAGGTGGAGGAACATCTGTTTACCCTGTTCAGGGATGCGAAGGTGTTCCGGGATCTGGAAAACACG
>CACYNZ010000379.1 GCA_902775835.1 uncultured Eubacteriales bacterium
TATATACAGCAGGGAGCTCTCTGGAACGGCGGCGTGTTTGCCTACCGTCTCTCCTATGTACTGAACAAGGCAAGGAAATTACTGAAAAGAAACGGGTATCAGGACCTGTTTGACCATTATGCGGAGCTGGAGAAGATCTCCTTCGACTACGCGGTGGTGGAGCAGGAAAAGGATATCGAGGTTCACTGCTATGACGGTACATGGAAGGACCTGGGCACCTGGAACACGCTCACGGAGGCCATGGACAGTCAGGTGGTGGGTGATGTACGCCTGAATGAAACCTGTCAGAACGTGCATGCCGTCAATGAACTCGGACTGCCGATACTGGTCATGGGCATGAAGAACGCCGTGATTGCCGCCTCACCGGAGGGCATTCTGGTTTCCGACAAGGAGCAGAGCAGCTATATCAAGCCCTTTGTGGATCAGCTGGACCAGCAGGTGATGTTCGCGGAAAAGAGCTGGGGCTCGTTCCGGGTACTGGATGTGCAGGATACGTCCCTGACGATCCGCGTGACCCTTTTGCCCGGGCACAGGCTGCATTATCACTCCCACGAGAACCGGGATGAGACCTGGACCGTGGTGTCCGGGGAAGGCACGGCGGTGGTGGATGACGCGGAGATCAGACTGCATCCGGGTGTTATGCTCAGACTGCCTGCGGGATGCCGGCATACGGCCATGGCGAATACGCAGATGGTACTGATTGAAGTGCAGATGGGCGAGAACATTACAGTGCATGACAAGAAAAAGTACTCGCTGGCTGACAGATACGGAGAGCACAGATGAGCTGGGAAACGCTGGAGGTTACGACCATTCTGGATGAACCCTATGTCGGGGTGAAGAAAAACCGGGTCATGATGTCGGACGGACGGGTGATCGAGGATTTCTATACCGTCCGGATCATGGACGCGGCATTGATCGCCGCGGTGACCACGGACGGGGACATCCTGCTGAAAAAGGAATTCCGGTATGCCTGCGGGGAGGATATCATTGAATGCCCGGCGGGCATGATCAATCCAGGCGAGGATCCTCTGGAGACGGCCAGACGGGAACTGATGGAGGAAACAGGATACACTTCCCAAAACTGGACATATCTTGGAGCCACCCGGGAGTCGGTGTCCAAGCTGACCAATACCATGCACCTTTTCCTGGCGCAGGACTGCGTGAAGACGGGAAAACAGAAGCTGGATGAGTTTGAATCCCTGGAACTCATCCGGGTTCCACTGGATGAGGCAGTGGCCATGGTCATGGATAACCGGATCTGTGCCAACAGTTCCGCGCACGCGATTCTCAAGACAGAACGGATGCTCCGGCAGGAGACGTGAGCATATATCTTCAGACTTCTGACTGTGCTTAGACAGGGCGAGGCCAGGGATAAGACGCAGGCAGTACCTGCCTGACGGGCAGAAACGCATGCGATCGGGCAGGGATAAGACAGGCGGATATCCGATTCTCGGGTATGGATGACAAGGACGTCTCTTCTGACTCCGGTGGGAATGTGCGACATGTTGGACAGCAGCTTTTTTTATCCGCGGCTTATCCTTCAGGCATGCTCAGTACAGTGTATTCTGTACGCGGTATGAATTTGCGGGCATTGCATGACATGGTTTCCGGCTCTGCACGCGGAGATTTCGTCTGAAAAGACTGCAGCTGTCATGCTATGGGATTTGGCGGGATTCCGGTTGGCTTAAGGCTGAAAGGCTGGGGTCGGCTTTCGCTTCCAGCGACAGGGGTAGAAGACAGGCCAAAAAACGAAAAAAATACAAAAAGGAGCAGAAAAGCGTCACAGAAGCAGTTTTCCGGAAACCACCATATATGGGGAGTAGGAAGACTTTGGGAACAAATTCTGCACTCCTGGATTCAGACGGCCGAAAGAACTGTACACAGGACAGGAAATGGCCATGCAGAATAGCTTTATTCGGCTTTCTTTTTTTGGTATAATAGATAGGCTTGAAGTATACCTTCAGCGCTCTGTGGGGAACTGCAGGTTTCACAGAGCTCAGGAACGGCCGGAGGCTGGACTGCGCGTATACCAGACAGCTGGAAACCGGGAACATATGGGGGCAGTTGCGGAATTCTACCTGGATTCCGATGGGCGGAGCGTGCCCAAAAATAATCTGCCGTCATATCTGTAAAGAAGGAAACGCCGGGGAGGCTTTCGAATGCGGAATTACTGTCTGCGATGTGAGCAGAATGAATCGGAGCATGTAAAGCATTACCTCAGGACGGAAATGGGCATCATGGCATGCGAGGCCAAGTATGTGCGGATCGTATGGAAGCATGCAATCCGACATGAGGAACTCCAGGTGTTTCTTCCCGGTTACCTGTTTCTGCAGGCAGATCTGGATGAGGATGGACTGAAAACCATCCGCAGACTGGCTGGTGTCAGAAATCTCCTGGGCTCTCAGGAAAACGGATTTGCCCTGAGCGGCGCGGACAATGCCTTTGCGCATTTTCTCTTAGACCAGATGGGATGCATTGGAAAGATCCGGGTTTATGAAAAAGAAGGAAAACTTGTGCCCCGTCCGGATGCCTTTGGCAGCATTGAGACGGAGATTGTGAAAGTAAAGCCCCGTGAAGGGATTGCCCAGGTGAAGTTCACGCTGTTTGGTCAGGAAATGTACCTGTGGCTCGGGTATGTGCTTCAGGGAACCGGTTGAGGCGGTATCATAGAGCTGAGACAGTCCGGTAAAATGCCGGAACCTGACAGAAATCCTGGGAAACGGATAATATATGGGATACAGAAAAACGGCCTGCAGATGCAGACCGTTTTTTTCATGCTGATGGCGGGACTCGAACCCGCATGCCGGAAAAGGGCGGGGGATTTTCCTGCTGCACCATGTTGCCATGGCCGAAAGATCGTTGCAGTCTGGACTATGTCTTGACCATGCCCGAAGGTTTAGGCCGCTGGTATATAGTCTCTACACACTTCAGGAAGACCTGCTTGGCTCGGCGTTGTCCCTGTGGGATTTCCGCCGAATTAGCCAGCATTCACACGGGCGGTTTCCCGGCCCGGTGCTCAAATGAATTAAGTCCCCTGTGTCTGCCATTCCACCACATCAGCACGCAAATCATTATACCCGGTGCGGAGCAAAAGTCAAACCGTGACATATGACGGGGAAAATCACAGGAAGTGCTCTGCAAAAACGGGATACGTGCATGTCAGAGCATTCTGTTCCACCGTATTGTATGCTGATCCCTGGGGGCAGACTCCAGATTGAGAGCATATACTGTGGAACACAGTTTATTCTCAGTGGTTGGATTCATTTGATGTTATGGCTTTTGCAGAAGCGGTTGAGATTCTCTAAATAGCGACAAGGTAGACTGGTTTACAGAATGGACTGCAGGGTTTGTCTGACACACTGCAGTCCATTGAGGGTCAAGCAGTACGGCAGGGCGGCAGGGAAGGAGAAAAACGGAGTGAACAGAAAACTTCCCATTGGTATTCAGGGATTTGAAGGCCTGAGAAAAGATGAGTATATCTATGTGGACAAGACGGAATATATATATCGTCTGGTTCATGAAGGCAAGCCGTATTTTCTAGCAAGACCCAGAAGATTCGGGAAAAGCCTTCTTCTTTCCACCATGAAGGCCTACTGGGAAGGCAGGAAGGAATTGTTTGCAGGTCTTGTCATAGAGAAACTGGAAGAAGGAAATCCGGATGCATGGAAATCATATCCGGTGTTTTCCTTTGACTTCGATGCAGTGAACTACCGGCAGCAGGGCGCTCT
>CACYNZ010000380.1 GCA_902775835.1 uncultured Eubacteriales bacterium
TCTGCTGGTCATGCTCATCATGCTCGCGCGCTACCGCCTCAACGGCGTGGTGGCGTCCTGGGCTCTGGTCATCTACATCATCCTGCTGTTCTTCTTCATCGCTGTGATCCCCGGCATCCAGCTGACCCTGCCTGGTCTTGCAGGTATCGTGCTCGGCATCGGCATGGCCGTGGACGCCAACGTCATCATCTACGAGCGCTTTAACGAGGAAATGCGTGCCGGTCGTCCCGCGAAGGCTTCCGTGCGCGCCGGTTTCCGCAACGCCATGAGCGCCATTCTTGACGCCAACGTGACCACCATGATTGCTGCCATCGTGCTTCTGATCTACGGCACCGGCTCTGTGCAGGGCTTCGCCAAGACCCTGCTTCTGGGCGTTGTGGTGTCCATGTTCACCGCAGTCGTGATCACACGCTGGATCATGAACATTTTCGTGAACCTTGGATGCACCAAGCAGAGCCTGTACTGCAGTTCCAAGGTGAAGGAGGAGCAGAAATGACCATCAAGAATCATTCCAAGATCTGTCTGATTGTCTCCTGCGCCATTATGGTCATCGCTCTGATCATGACGCTGACCGGACATGGCATCAATCAGGGCATTGATTTCGCCGGCGGTATGTCCATGCAGTACAACATGGGCAAGGAAGTGGCCCAGGCGGACGTGGAAGCCGTGCTCAAGGAAATGGGCGTGGAAGGAACCGTCACCGTGCAGGGCGCCAACAAGGATGAAGTGAATATCCGCATCAAGGACATCAATACCGAAGACGTGCAGACCGTGCAGTCCACGTTTGTGGAAAAGATTTCCGCCACCTATCCGGACGTGAAGGCCAGCGGCGAAGTCAACTATGTGGGTCCTGTGGCCGGCCGTACCCTGGTCAGCAATGCCATCTGGTCCGTGGTCATCGCCTCTGCCCTGATGCTGGTCTATATCGCCATCCGCTTCGATCTGGCTTCCGGTCTCGCTTCCGTGCTGGGTCTGGTGCATGACGTGCTGATCATGCTCTCCTTCATGGTCATCCTGCGCAGCATCATCCAGATGAACTCCACGTTCATCGCGGCCATGCTGACCATCGTGGGTTATTCCATCAACAACACCATCGTGATTTTCGACCGTATCCGCGAGAACGTGCGGAAGATGCCTTCCGTTTCCCGTGAAACGGTGGTCAACACCTCTGTGCGTGAGTGCCTTGGCCGTACGCTGAACACCACGGTGACGACCCTGGTGACCATTGTCATGCTGTACATCCTGGGCGTCAGCTCCATCAAGGAGTTCGCGCTGCCCATCATCATCGGTGTTCTGTCCGGCGTGTATTCCGCCAACATGATCAACGGTTATGTCTGGGCCATGCTGGAAGGCAAGCTCGGCAAGGGCCGCAAGAAGGCTGCCAGCAAGGCGTAAGTTTCGGCTTGGAAAAGGGAAGGAGGAGCCCAGGCGGTTCCTCCCTCTTTTCCGTTCTGGAAGATTGGAACAACCATGGAAAGATATGTAAGACGCGGCGTCGAACAGCCGCAGCCCCTTGGAAACCTGTCCCGGGAAATGAGTCAGCTGCTGCGCAACCGCGGTATTTCAACGCCGGAGGAGGCGCAGGCATTCCTGCACCCGGAATGGTCATACATGCATGATCCCATGAGCATGCAGGACATGGACCGGGCCCTGGACCTGATCCATGAAGCCCGTGAACAGGACTGGCTGGTGCAGGTGTACGGCGACTATGACGTGGACGGCGTGTGTGCCACCACCATCCTGATGCAGACATTCCGGCGCATGGGCCTGAGGTGCGCCTACCGGATCCCTTCACGGCACAGCGAGGGCTACGGCCTGAACCTGAACGCGGTGGAGGAAATCGCCAAAAGTGCGCAGCTGCTGATCACCGTGGACTGCGGCATCACCTCAGTGGCTGAAGTGCGCAGGGCGCGGGAGCTTGGCCTGAAAGTCATTGTGTCCGACCATCATGCGCTGCCCGAGGAACTTCCGCAGGCGGACGCGGTGCTGAACCCGCTGCTGGGCACCTATGCCTGCCGGCGGCTCTGCGGCGCCGGTGTGGCCCTGAAGATTGTGCAGGGCCTGATGCACACGCCCTGGGCCGGACCTCTGCTGGGACCGGACTGGGACCTTGAGGTCTGTGATGTGGCGGCTCTGGCCACGGTGGCGGATATTGTGCCCCTGGCCGGGGAGAACCGGGTCATTGTGCACCGGGGCATGCAGGAAATGGGAAAACTGCGGCGCCCGGGCCTGAGCGCGCTCATGGAGGCGGCGGGCGTGAAGCCACCGGTGACCAGCACGCACCTGGCCTTCCAGCTGGGCCCCAGGATCAATGCGGGCGGGCGCCTGGAAACCGCGGACCAGTGCGTGGAGCTCCTTCTGGGCACAGACCCGGAGGAATGCCGGAAAGCGGCCCAGCACCTTGAGGAGAACAACCGCCGCCGCCAGCAGGTGGAGTCGGAAGTGGTGGCCCAGGCCCTGAAAAAGCTGAAGGACTGCACGGACTTTTATCAGGATGTGTGCCTGGTGGTGGAAGGCGAGGACTGGGAGAACGGCGTGATCGGGCTCGCGGCCGGCCGGCTCTGCGAGCGCTATCATATGCCGTCCATTGTGCTCTCCGTGCAGGGCGAAACCGCAGTGGGCAGCTGCCGCTCCGTGGAAGGCGTGAACATTCACAGAATGCTGACAGCGTGCAGTGAACTGCTGGTACGTTTCGGCGGGCATGAACTGGCCGCCGGGCTTACCATTGAGACGGAAAAAATCCCGGAATTCCGCCGGCGCCTGAACGCGGTGATCCGGGAAACCTGTGATCTGCAGTGCCTGATCCCGGAGAAGGAGTACGACCTGCCGCTGGATCTGACGGGTGTGACCATGGAGTTCGCCCGGGAGCTGGCATGCCTGGAGCCCTTCGGGAACGGGAACCCGGCGCCTCTGTTCTACCTGCATGACGCGCAGGTGCAGATGATGCGCGCCGTGGGCAGGCAGCAGGCACACCTGCAGCTGGAAGTGGCGCAGGGCCGCGAGATAAGGCGCGGGATCGCCTTCGGGAAAGGCAGCCTGGCATCCACCGGCATGGAACGTGTGGATGTGCTGTTCAGCCCGGAGATCAATGAGTACGCCGGCAGGGTTTCCGTACAGCTCATGGTGCAGGCCCTGCGGCCCAATGCCATGAGCTTTCCGCAGGGGAATGGGGTTTTCATGGGTTTCCTGCAGGAAATCAGAGACTGTGCGTCGAAACAGAATTCTCTTATACCGCATCCTGCGCGCATCCGGCTTGCCGAGGTGGAGCGCATGCGGGAATATGGCCGCGGCGTTCTGCTCATTGCGCACGAGCCCGGCCAGGCACGGCAGGTGCTGTCTCGGGGCAGCTGGGACATTTACGCCGGTGCGGCGGCAAATGAGCTGCCGTTCAATACCATGCTGGTGCATCCCCGGATCGGGGAATTGCAGGATGTATGGGAGCATATTGTCTTTCTGGACGGGGACGTGATCCCGGGCGAAGCGGCCTGGATCCGGGAAATGTGCCCGAGAGCGGAACTGCACGCGCTGGATGCCGGCCCGGCCATGACAGGGCTTCTGGCATCCCTGAACATGCAGCCGGCAGCGCTCCGGGAACTTTACAGGGATTTCTGCGTCCATGAAAGACAGGTGGAACATCTTCCGGTCATGGGCGGCTTCACTGCTGAGCAGCAGCTGCTCGCCATCGCGGTGTTTGAGGAGCTGGAGCTTCTGAAGGTGGAGCGTGAC
>CACYNZ010000381.1 GCA_902775835.1 uncultured Eubacteriales bacterium
CTGGAGTTTGAGCACGGGCGCATTGTCCGGGCCACGGCCAACAATACCGAACGCCTCAATGCGATCCTGGACACGGATGAAGGCGCCAGGTACATCGGCGAGTTTGCCCTCGGGGTCAATCCCTACGTCATCAAGCCCATGAATGAGACGCTGTTTGATGAAAAAATCATGGGCAGCCTGCATTTCACGCCGGGCAACTGTGTCATGGGCTGTGAAAACGGCAACCGTTCGCAGATCCACTGGGACCTGGTTCTGATCCAGACACCGGAATGGGGCGGCGGTACCATCGAGTTTGACGGGGAAGTCATCCGCAGGGACGGCATGTTTGTCCGGGATGACCTGAAAGGACTGAACCCGGAAAACCTGAAATAAGGAAGGCAAGCTATGCTGAAATACTTTTTGAAGCGTCTTCTGCTGGCTGTGATCACCCTGTGGTTTATTCTGACGGCCACCTTCATCCTGATGAAGTCCATTCCCGGGGATCCCTTTGCCAATGAAAAGATGATTCTTCCGGAAATCCGCGCCAACATGGAGGCCAAGTACGGCCTGGACAAGCCGTTGATTCAGCAGTATTTCACCTATATGAACAATCTGCTGCACGGGGACTTCGGGATTTCCTTCAAGTACAAGAACCGTTCCGTCAACAGCTTTATCGAGATGGGCTTTCCCATCTCTGCGTCCCTGGGCCTGACTTCCTGCGCCATCGGGCTTGTATTCGGCATCCTCTTTGGCATTATTGCGGCCATCAAGCGCGGCCAGTGGCCGGACTACATGGTGATCATCATCGCGGTGCTGGGCGTGTCCGTGCCGGCGTTTGTGTTCGGCAGCCTGTTCCAGTACGTGTTTGCCGCGAAGCTGAAATGGTTCCCGGTGGCGGGCTGGGGCACAACGGCCACCGTGGTGCTTCCGGCTCTGGCCCTGGGCCTGCGCATGGTGGCCTATATCGCGCGGATGATGCGCACATCCATGCTGGATGTGCTGTCCCAGGACTATATCAAGACAGCCAGGGCCAAGGGCCTGTCGGGCACCGGCATTATTTTCCGGCACGCCCTGCGCAATGCCATCATGCCGATTGTCACGGTGTCCGGTTCCATGATCGCCTCCACCATGGTGGGCTCGTTTATCATGGAGAACATCTTCAGCATACCGGGCATGGGCAAGTATCTGGTCAATGCCGTCAAGGACAGCGACTACACCATGATCATGGGCATGACAGCGTTCTATGCCATTATCATGATTGTCACCATGTTCCTGGTGGACGTGGTGTATATGCTTGTTGACCCCCGGGTCAAGATGGACTGAGGAAGGGGGAGAGCATATGTCAAAACGTGTGGAACATGAAATCACCCGGCAGATGTTTGAACCCATTCCCATGGACGCAGTGGGTGCCGGCGCAAGCGGCCGCGGCGCGATCACCTACTGGAAGGATGCCTGGCGCCGTCTGCGCCGCAACCGTGTGGCCATGGTCTCCATTGCGGTGCTGGTGATCATTGTCCTGTGTGCCATTGTGATTCCCATGGTTTCGCCCTACGACTACGCGGCGCAGGATATTTTCAGTATCAACAAGGCTCCGTCCCAGGAGCATCTCTTCGGCGCGGACAATCTGGGCCGCGACATCTTCACCCGCTGCTGGGAAGGTGCCAGGGTGTCTCTGACCATCGCGCTGGTGGCCACGCTGATCAATGTCATGATCGGCGTGCTGTACGGCGGCATTTCCGGCTACTTCGGCGGACGCGTGGACATGATTATGATGCGCGGTGTGGAAATCATCTATACGATTCCGGACCTTCTGTGGGTGATCATGCTCATGGTGGCCCTCGGAAGCGGCGAGCGCACCATTATCATCGCCATTGCCATTACCGGCTGGGGCTCCATGGCGCGGCTTGTGCGCGGACAGATCCTGCAGCTCAAGCAGAGCGAGTATGTCATGGCCAGCCGTACGCTGGGCGGACGTTTTGCGCATATCATTGTGCGGCATCTTCTGCCCAATCTCATGGGCCCCATTATCATTGACCTGACCTTCTCCATTCCCAGCGCCATCTTTACCGAGGCATCCCTGAGCTATCTGGGCATGGGTGTTCCCGTTCCCATGGCCAGCTGGGGCACCCTGGCCAATGAAGGCGCAAAGATGCTGCTCCTGCAGCCGTACCAGCTGTTCTTCCCGGCCCTGCTCATCAGTCTGACCATGCTCAGCTTCAATATGCTCGGGGATGGACTGAGAGACGCGCTGGATCCCAGACTGCGCCGGTAAAGGAGGGCAGGAGAAATGAGTGAAATCAGAAACCAGGAAGCGCTTCTGAAAATCGAAGACCTGCGCATCAGCTTTGATACCTATGCGGGCGAAGTGCAGGCAGTGCGCGGCGTGGACCTCGAGCTCAGGAAAGGGGAAGTCCTGGCTGTGGTCGGTGAAAGCGGCTGCGGCAAGACCGTGACGGCCCAGGCCATCATGCAGCTCAACCCGTCTCCGCCGGCCCGGGTGGTCAGCGGCAGGATTCTGCTGGAAGACCGGGATCTGGTGAGCATGCACGAGCGGGAAATCCGGCGCGTGCGCGGCGGAGAGATCAGCATGATCTTTCAGGATCCCATGACGTCCCTGAACCCCACGGCGCGCATCGGCCGGCAGATCATGGAAGGCATTCTGAAGCATCAGAAGGTGTCCCGGGCGGAAGCGCGCCAGCGCGCACTTGACATGCTGCGCATGGTGGGTATTTCCAATCCGGAAGAGCGCATGCGCCAGTATCCCTACGAGTTTTCCGGCGGCATGCGCCAGCGCGTCATGATCGCCATGGCGCTGGTGTGCAATCCGAAGATTCTCATCGCGGATGAGCCCACCACGGCCCTGGATGTAACCATTCAGAGCCAGATCATTGATCTGCTGCTTGAGCTCCGGAACAAGCTGAACACCACGATTCTTATCATCACCCATGACATGGGCGTGGTGGCCGATATCGCCGACCGCGTGGCGGTCATGTATGCCGGACTGATTGTGGAACAGGGCACGGTGCGTGAACTGTTCTATGAGCCGGCCCATCCCTATACCCTGGGCCTTCTTCAGTCCATCCCCAGAATGAATGACCGGAATGCCAGGCTTGTTCCCATTGAGGGCAATCCGCCGGACCTGCTCAATCCGCCGCAGGGCTGTCCCTTTGCGGGACGCTGCAGCCGGTGCATGCGGATCTGCCGGGAACTTCCGCCGGAAAAAACGATGCTCAGCGGTGAACACTTTGTCCGCTGCTGGCTGCAGCATGAATATGCGTCCGGTCAGGAGGTGCACCATGCTCCTTGAAGTCAAAGGTCTGAAAAAGTATTTTCCCATGTCCCACCGCAGGGTGCTGCGCGCCGTGGATGATGTGAGCTTCTCCATCGAACAGGGCCAGACCTTCGGTCTGGTGGGTGAGAGCGGCTGCGGGAAGACCACGCTGGGACGCACCATTATCGGGCTGTATCCCGCCACGGCGGGCGAGATCCGGTTTGACGGCAGGGACATCACGCACCTGAAGGGACGGGACGCATACCTGCTGACCAAGGACATCCAGATGATCTTCCAGGATCCCTACGCATCTCTGAATCCGCGCATGACCGTGGCGGATATTGTGTCGGCAGGCCTGGACCTGCATGGTATGTACCGCGGCGCTGAGCGCCAGAAGCGCATATGTGAGCTTCTGGACATGGTGGGCATGCTCCCGGAGCATGCCAGTCGGTTCCCGCACGAGTTCAGCGGCGGAC
>CACYNZ010000382.1 GCA_902775835.1 uncultured Eubacteriales bacterium
ATGTGCTTCACGCTGGAGGATACGCTGGAGTGCACCGAAGACGGGTTTGTGGATTTTGTGTTCCTGTCCCGTCCGCAGCCGGAAAAGACCGGTGATGGCTTCCGCCTGGGCCCGGTGCTTCTGGAGGATGACGGATCGGCCGCGTGGCAGATCGAGGAGATTCCGGTGGAGGATGCACGCATGGCCAAGAGCTATCCCGGAAAACTGTACCGCATGAGTGTGCGCCGGCAGATATCGAAGGGCACGAATGCCTTCCGTTTCTGCTTCCGCTATCTTGGGGAGGACAAATAACCATGATTGAGATTCGACTGCTCAGCGCCCAGGGCGAGGAACTTTGCCGGGCGCAGCATGAAAAGGAGGCACGCCTGTGCGTGCTCCGCGCCTACGAGGAAGGCGACCGCTTCGAGATCTGCGCGGACAGTGAGCATCTGATGGTGCAGATGGACACCGCGCTGGCGCCCGCCGAGGTCTATGCCCGGGGCGGACGCATGACCTGGACCGTGCCCAGCGGCAGAAACCGGGACGCCTATGCGCCGGGGATCTTTGAACTGCCCAGGCATATCGTCATCGTGCGTCAGATGACGGACGAAGAGATTCATCAGGTGCGCTGTATTTCCCGCAACCCCGCGGACCTGAGGGGCGATACGGACTTCTTCCCGCACTGCACCGCCAATGTGGAAACCCGCGACGAGGCCTGCTTTGCGGCCAGGAACGTGATCGACGGATACCTGTTCAATCAGGGGCACGGCGAATGGCCGTGGCAGTCCTGGGGCATCGGCATCCGCCAGGACGCATGCTGCAGGATTGATTTCGGACGGGAAGTGGAAGCGAGCTGTGTGGCCCTGGTGCTGCGCGCCGACTTTCCGCATGACGCCTGGTGGCAGCGCGTGCGACTGCGCCTGAGTGACGGAAGCAGCTACACCATGTCCCTGGAAAAAACGGGCGAGCGCCAGTTCATGGACATCGGCCGGCACGTCATCCGCTGGATGGAACTGGATCAGCTGGAAAAGGCCGACGATCCGTCGCCGTTCCCCTCCCTGAGCCAGTGGGAAGTCTACGGCTGCGACCGCTGAGTGACATATCCGAAAAGTAAAGGACACGGCAATATGTCCGTGTCCTTTTGTTACGTCTGTATGGGATGATCAGGATTCGGCCTGCGGTGCGGCGGCGTCTTCCTGGGTGTCATTTTCCTCCAGTTCCTCGCTCTGCGGCCGGAGAATCATGCCGGCGGTATCCGTGACCGGCAGGCTGAACACAATGGCCTTGGCGCCCGTATCCGGGCCCGCTTCCCGCATGATGGCCTGCATCATGGGTGTCTTGTTCTCAATGGGCGTCACAATGAGAATGACGTCCTTTTCACTGGCCAGAGAGATGCCCAGGAACTTTTCCGCCTTGTCCTGACCCGTGCCTCTGGCATGGATCACCGTGCCGCCCCGGGCGCCCACCTTGCGCGCCGCGTCCATGATCTGTTCGCTGTAGCCCTGGTTTCCTATGACCACCAGGAGTTCCTGGTCTGTTCCCTTCAAGGTCTGTTCCGCCCCTTTCACAAATTCCTGTCCGTCTGTGAGAAACATGAGTTCCCGTTTTCCGCCCACAGAGGAGAGCGGAATGATATAGGCGATGCCGACGCCGGGCGCTTCAATGCGCAGGCGTACATGCATGGCCTTCTTGACTTCCAGCCATTTCCGGCCCGTAAGCACGGTCATGCACAGCATTTTGTCGGTCTCATCCAGCGCAAGATACCGCAGGTATTTCTGCGGCGCGGTGCCGTGTGCATTGGAAAGCACGTGCGTTTCCAGGCCCTTGTCCCGGTACAGCTTGATGAAATCCGGGATTTTCCAGCGGTCCGCCACCGTCATCATCAGATACAGTTCTGACTGATTCATGCACGCTCACCCTCCTTACAGCTCAATAACCGCATCATTGGCAAGGCCGGAGAAGGTATCTTCGCCCTGCATCTCCTGCCTGCGATGCCGTGTCTTGAACCGGTAGACCAGACCCAGCCCCTGAATGGTGATCAGGGGTGTCATGGCTACCAGCGCCACCACGCCGAAGGCATCCGAGGCCAGATCCCGGTTCATGGCTGTGCATAATCCCATGGTCATGGGCAGAAGGAACGCGGCGGTCATGGGACCGGAAGCGACTCCGCCCGAGTCAAAGGCAATGGCCGTGAACAGTTTCGGGCACACAAAGCTCATGCCCAGGGAGAGAATATAGCCCGGTACAATGATCCACAGAACGTTCAGGCCCAGCAGCACCCGGAGCATTGAAAGGCCCACGGAAATGCCCACGCCCAGACACATGCTCAGCTGAAGGCTGCGTCCCGTAATGGCGCCTTCCGTCAGTTCCTCCACCTGGCGCATCAGCACGTAGACGGCAGGCTCGGCGAGTACCACCATGAAACCGATCAGCCCGCCCACGGGCACCGTGATCCAGGGGTAGGAGAGCTTGCCCAGCACTTCGCCGAGATACGCGCCCGCGGGCATGAACCCGTAATTGGCGCCGGTCATGAAGATGCTCAGTCCGATATAGGTATAGGCAATGCCCAGGCCGATACGCGACAGCTGATTGTGCGGCACATGCAGCATCACCAGGTTGATGATGAAGAAGAACACGGCAATGGGCAGAAGCGAGATCAGCATTTCCCTTAAATAGTTCGGAAACCCGTCGCTGAACAGGTTGCGCAGTTCAATGGAATCCTCTGCGTTAACGACCATATAGGGCGTATAGGCTGTGCCGTCCACCTGATAAATCATGCTCAGCACCATGACCGCAAGAATGGGGCCGATGGAGCACAGGGCGATAAGACCGAAGGAGTCTTCCGCCGCTTCCGAGTCGCTTCGAATGGAGGCAATGCCCAGGCCGAAGGCCATGATGAACGGCACGGTCATGGGCCCCGTGGTCACACCGCCGGAATCATAGGCCACGGACCGGAAGCTCGGATGCGCAAAAAAGGTGAGGGCCAGGATCACCACATAGAAGACAAAGAGCAGAAGGCGAAGCGGAATCCGGTAAAAGATACGCACAAGGCCCAGCACCAGAAACCCGCCGACGCCCAGGGCCACGGACAGGATCAGCACCATGTTCGGAATGGCCTGCACCTGTCCGGCCAGGACCTGCAGATCCGGCTCGGATACGGTGATCATAAGCCCCAGCACAAACCCGAGGATCAGAATCAGCTTCAGATTCTTTGTCCGGGTCACGCGCGCACCGATGAGCTCGCCCATGGGCTGCATGGCGATTTCAGCGCCTACCGAGAAAAACATCATGCCGACCATCAGAAGCAGGCCGCCCAGCAGAAACCCCAGCATGACGCCGCTGGGGATCGGGGCGACCGTGACGGACAGAAGAAGCACCACAATGATAATGGGAAGTACGGCTGTCACGGACTCCCGCAGTTTATCCAGCAGTTTGTTTCGAAAAAACATGTGAACATTCCTCGATTTTTCTGTGCATAGATACTCTGGTTTCCTGCCGTACAGGCAAATGCCATGCCCAGCAGAGGCGGATGGAACGCGAAACCACACCTGTACTGTACCACATTTTCGAGGAAAAATCCCGGAAAAATCGAAGATTATTCTATTCTTGCAACGGATATTTCGTCAAAAGTCTTGGATAAGGCGGTTGATGCGGTTTATCCAATGTCGGAAGTAGAAAGTTTGAGTTATGATTTAAAAAAACGATATTTTTTAAAGAGCAAAGATTTAAAAAATCCTT
>CACYNZ010000383.1 GCA_902775835.1 uncultured Eubacteriales bacterium
GCCCGTCACCATCTGATCCAGCATCTTCGAATGTCCCCTGGCGCCCTTGAAGGTCCTAACGACCTTTGCCAGAGTGATACCGGACTTTGCGGCCGGATTGCAGTTGGGAGCCCCGGAAAGAATCACCGCATCAAATTCAGAGCTGTGATCCTGCAGAACATCGCGGGTAAGAATCGTACCCATCGAATGTCCCATCAGAACAAACGGAACATCCGGCCAGCGTTCCTTGACAATCTTCATGATGTCAAGAACTTTGTCCTCCATCGTCTTCCAGCCATCCTTTTCTCCAAACCAGCCAAGATCCTCCTTTTTGCAGGAGGTGCCATGCCCCGGCAGATCGAAGATTGCGACAGCGTATCCTCTGCTTGCAAGATACTTTGCAAATGCCGTATAGCGCTGACGATGCTCCGCCATCCCGTGAACAATCTCAACGGATGCCTTCGGTGTACCTGCCGGTACGAAAAGATCAAAATCAAAACCTTCTGTAGCCATTCCTGCAGCCTCTTTCTGTGTAGATCCTCAACATTCACGCATCTCCATATGCGTTTCTTCTTTTGCTATTATAGTTTCGAACTCAGGCAGATTGAAAGGGCTTACAGAAAATGATACACACTGTTGGAATCGTTGCTGAATACAATCCGTTTCATACAGGTCACATCTATCAGATCCAGGAAACAAAGAAAAAAACCGGTGCCGGACTGTTCATCGCCGTCATGAGCGGGAACTTTGTTCAGCGCGGCGAACCGGCATGCATTGATAAATATTCGCGGGCAAAAGCAGCTTTAAGCAGCGGCATTGATGTTGTTCTGGAGCTTCCCTACATTTACTGCATCCAGAGTGCATCCGCCTTTGCCCATGGCGCCGTCACCATTTTGAAGCAGGCCGGCGTCGATGCCATCAGCTTCGGTTCGGAATGCGGTGATCTGGAAAATCTGAAGGAAATCGCTGATACACCGGTCAATCCGGACCATCTTCATATGTCGCTGAAACAGGGAATGTCCTTTCCCAAAGCCTATGGCCTGCTGACCAGCGAGATGATGCCCAATGACATTCTGGCCGTCTGCTATCTGAAAGAGCTGCAGAATAGCGGCATTGAACCTGTTCTGATCCCCCGGACAACAAACTATCTGGATGAAACCGCCGACGGGCCTGTCGCCAGTGCGATGGCGATCCGCCGCATGCTGAAAGACCTTCATGACGTTTCCGCCTACACGCCGATGGCAGAGCAGCTTGCCAAAGCCCATGTTCCCTCAATGGAACAGATGTGGCCGTATCTGCGGCTGTTTCTGTTAACCACGCCGCGGGAGTATCTTGCTTCTCTGTTTCTTTTTTCGGAAGGCATTGAAAATCATCTGGCTGCGTGTGCCGCGCAGTACGCTGACTGGAATCTGTTTCTGAACGCCGCCGTCACACCACGCTATACCGCTTCGCGCATCCGCCGTACACTGCTGCAGGTATTGACACAGACAACAAAAGCGGAGGTTTCCAAACTTCCTCCGCTGGATTACATCCATGTGCTTGGCTTTAATGAAAAAGGTCAGAAGTGGCTGCACGACTGCCGCAAGAAAGAGATGCACATTGCTTCGCGCTTTGCGGATATCCCCTATCCTTACCGGGCCATGGAATACCGGGCATCCCTTGCCTATGCCTCTTTCTTCGAAGAACAGCAGCGTCGTGCCCTGCTGAAGCAGGAGATCGGCGGTGCGCAGCGCGTTACGCTTTCTTCAGAAGGATAACCGCCTTAAACAGATCGCCGTCAATCTCAATATGGAAGTCGCCTCCCATCAGGCGCACCAGGCTTTCCGAAATATTCAACCCCAGCCCGCTGCCTTCCGTATGCCGCGAACTGTCGCCGCGCACAAAGCGCTCCATCAGCTCATTGGAAGAAATATTCAGCTGGCTGCGGGAGATGTTTTTCAAGTCGATCTCAACATGCTCCGGATCCGGGCAGTGGGCGTCCAGGTAGACGCGTGTCCCTTCCATCGCATACTTGGAAACATTGGACAAAAGGTTGCGCAGAACGCGCCACAGCAGCCGTCCGTCCGCCGAAACGTGTGGCACATGATCCGTATCAATCACCATCGTCAGACTGGCCGCTTCCAGCCGGTCCTGGTATTCGGCCATCGCCTGTTCCACAATTTCCACTACCGATACCGATTCGATATGCACTTCAATATTTCCAGACTCTGCCTTGGAAGATTCCAGCACATCCTCGGTCAGTTTCTTTAAGCGCTGCGACTGCCGCTGCAGCACTTCAAGGTATTGTGTTTCCTGCTGGGGCGTATGTTCCTTCTGCAATAGATCAACATAATTCACGATCGAAGTGAGCGGCGTCTTGATATCGTGGCTGACATTGGTTATCAGCTCGGTTCTTAAGCGTTCCGTCCGCAGGCGCTCTTCCACTGCCTTTTCCAGTCCACTGCCAAGATCGTTGACCTGCCGGGCGGACTGTCCCAGTTTTCCAAATAAGTGCTTCAGCTTCTGATCTTCAATCCGGTAGGAGAGATCGCCTTTCTGATATTCCGCGACACTCTTGCAGATGATGGAACTTCCCCAAAGCTCATAGAGCTGAACGCTCCACAGCAGAACAGAAACAACTCCCAATAACAGCAGTCCTGCCCCGGACATCTCCCATGCGGCGAGACGCAGCAGAGAAAAGCCAATGATCCCCAGAATCATCCAGGAAGCGACCGGGAGCCAGCCAAACTTTTTTGACAATGACAGCAGCCAGTGGATCAGACGCACAATCAGAAGATTGCTGACAAGATCCTTCCGTTTCCAATGACGGGCCAGTGACATGAGCCAGAAGAAAAACAGCAGTGCCATTGCCATCAATCCAAGATCGGCAACGAAATAGCCAGGCAGATTGGATCCCAGAGGAGAATAAAAGACAGGCGCAACACCACTCTCAGTAATCAGCCAGAGAACCGTCAGAAGATCGAACGGTACGGCATCAATCCATGCAGGTGCAATTTCTTCCTGCTTTGCCGAATGTCCGGCTGCCGAAAACTCATAGATCAGCGCCAGAACAAACACGATGATGCATACAGACATGGAGACAACCGGATACGAGTCAAGCCACGTCATGATCGCGGCGGCTTTCATCGTAAACCAGTACATATCATGTACCGGCATAGGCTTTCGCAGCCAGCCAAGCACTAGAATACATTCATGAACTCCGTCAATATCCCACAGAATTGTACGCGCTTCCGACACCGAGTGAACCTCTGTACTGGTAATACCCTGTCCATCCTGCCAGTACAGTTCTCCCACGAAACCTTCATAATAGGTTTCTCCGTCCTGCCGCGTATCGACGAGCGTCGTCATTGCCAGGTCCGTGATGGAGGAAACCCGGATCCGCAGGTTGGAGTTTTCTTTACTCAAAGAAGAAGCTGCACTCTGCCAGCTCTCAGCACGCAGCGGCTGCGGCACGGAAGAATACATCTGGGATTCAAAAATGCTCTGCAGATCTTCATTCAGGTGAGTGTCTCCGCGGGCACTGTTCATGTCAATGTCCAGCGCAATGGCCGTCAGAAAGATGCCGCTGCCGCTGAGGCAGAGAAGAAGGACGCCCACCAGTTTCCAGATACGGCTTTGCAGCATCTGCTGCCATACGCTTTTTTTCATCATCCATTCTCCTTTTCCATCTTGTAGCCAAGGCCCCAGACCACCTTGATGTAACGGGGCTCTTTCGGTGTAATCTCAATCTTTT
>CACYNZ010000384.1 GCA_902775835.1 uncultured Eubacteriales bacterium
CAGCGGACGGATTCTGTCTTCAGCCAACAGCATTAATTTTGGACGGCTTGTTCCTCAGGTCATTTATTATTTCAGCGCATATGCCGATCTGGTGTCCAGAGGTTCCGTAACGCTTGGCGAACCGGTGAGTTTTGTTGTGCCCACCGGAAACTTCGGCAATATTCTGGCGGGCTACTATGCAAGGTGCATGGGGCTTCCCATCGGCAGACTGATCTGCGCAAGCAATCGAAATGATGTACTGACGGATTTCTTCAATTCCGGCATTTACTCCGTCCATCGGATGTTCTACAAAACCATTTCTCCGTCCATGGACATTCTGGTTTCCTCCAATCTCGAGCGCCTTCTCTATGAGTCAGCGGACCGGGACGGAGGTCTGGTGAAGACCTGGATGGAACAGCTCAGGGAATGCGGCAGCTACGGCGTCGGCGAGCAGCGGATGGAATGGATGAAGACGGTCTTTGCTGCGGGCTGTGCGGATGACAAGGAGACCAAGGCTGAGATCGCGGATGTCTTTTCTCAGTTCAGCTATCTGCTGGATCCGCATACCGCGGTTGCGTCCAAGGTACTCAGAGATTATCGTCGCAGAACCGGGGATGAGACGACGGCCGTGATTGTCTCAACGGCAAGCCCGTTCAAGTTCTGTCAGGATGTGGCGGCTGCTCTGCAGGGAGACAAGGCGGTACGGCATCTGGATGCCTTTGCATGTGCCGAGATACTGTCCGGAGTCACTGGTCAGGATGTCCCGGAACAGGTAAAGCGCCTTCAGACACTGCCTGTGGTACAGCACGCGGAATGCGAGAACAGTTCCCGGGCCATGGGTGATGCGGTGATGGAAGCGCTGGGATGACCGGCTGGAATACAACAGAATAACATGATCTGCAAAAAGACGCTGAAGTCCTGACAGGAACCGGACGTCAGCGTCTTTTGGTGTACGAAAAAGAAGACCGGCAGCTGTCTGCCAGTCTTCTTTATACTTTCGGATATGGACCGTGGAAAATCAGGCATGATGATCAGGCCTGGGGTTCTTCGGGCGCTTCAGAGGGAGTGGTTTCCGAAAACTCGGGTATGCTTTCAACGGCAGTCTCCGCGGTTTCTTCATTTTCCTCCTCTTCCTTCTCGGCCCGTGCCACGCCCGTGATCCTGCTGCCCTCGGATATGCGCATCAGCTTGACGCCCTGAGTGGTGCGCCCTGCGAGACGGATATCGCTGACGGCGGAGCGGATAATGGTGCCGTCATCCGTGATCAGCAGAATGTCTTCATCCGGATGCACGAGCAGTAGCGCGGCGAGCTCGCCGGTCTTTTCCGTAAGATTGATGGCACGGATGCCCTTGCCGTTACGGCCCTGTTCGCGATAGGCTTCCGGATCCGTCCGCTTGCCGTATCCAAGTGTGGTAATGGCGAGTACTTCGCTGCCGGGCTCAATGACGGCCATGTCGATGATCTCGTCACCGGGGGAGAGTCTCATGGAACGGACGCCCATACTGTTGCGTCCGCTTGTACGGATCAGCTTTTCGCTGAAGCGGATGGACATGCCCTGACGGCTGCCCATGATCAGTTCGTCGGAACCGTTGGAAAGACGGACGCCGATGAGTTCATCATCGTCCCGCAGGGCGATGGCGATCAGGCCGTTTTTGCGGAGATTCGCAAAATCACTCAGCGGTGTTTTCTTGATCATGCCCAGCCTGGTGCCCATGATGAGATTGTGATCTTCCGCACGGTCTCTGGGCATGGGCAGCATGGTGGAGATTTTCTCGCCGCTGGCGATCTGCAGGAGATTCACGATGGCGGTGCCGCGTGCAGTGCGGCCGGCTTCCGGAATCTGAAAGCACTTGAGACTGTAAACCCGTCCGCGGTTGGAGAAGAACATGATCTCCTGGTGCGTGTTCACTACGCACATCTGAAGAGCGTAGTCTTCTTCCTTTGTGGTCATGCCGCTGACACCGCGGCCGCCGCGGTGCTGCTGACGGTACGTGGAAGCGGAGATACGCTTTACATAGCCCTCATGGGTCAGCGTGACCACCATGTTTTCTTCCTGGATCAGATCTTCCACATCGATCTCACCCTCAATGGTGGTGAGTTCCGTGCGGCGGTCATCAGCGAATTTATCACGGATCTCCTTGATTTCCGTCTTGATGACATCCATGAGAAGATGCTCGTCCGCCAGAATGGCAGAAAGCCGGGCAATGGTTTTCTGCAGCTCTTCATATTCTTCCAGAAGCCGCTCACGTTCCAGACCGGTCAGACGTGCGAGACGCATGTCCAGGATGGCCTGCGCCTGTCTGTCCGTGAACTGGAACTGCTCCATCAGGCCGATCTTAGCAGTGGCGGAGTCAGGGCTGTTCCGGATCAGGGCGACAATCTCATCGATATGATCCAGGGCCTTGAGAAGACCTTCCAGAATATGGGAACGTGCCTGCGCCTTGTTCAGATCGAACCGGGTGCGCCGGGTGACCACTTCTTTCTGGTGTTCCAGATAGTAATACACCATTTCGCGGAGATTGAGCACTCTCGGCTTGCCGTCCACAAGAGCCAGCATATTGGCACCGAAGGTTTCCTGGAGGGATGTATGCTTGTACAGGTAATTAAGAATGACCTGTGGGTATACATCCTTCTTCAGCTCAATCACAATGCGCATGCCGTTGCGGTCGGATTCATCGCGGATATCGGAAATGCCTTCCAGACGCTTGTCATGACAGAGCTCTGCAATTTTCGCGACGAGCGTGGCCTTGTTGACCATATAGGGAATTTCGGTGACTACAATGCGACTGCGCCCGTTGCCCATGTCTTCAATGTTGCTCTTGGCACGCACATCGATATGTCCGCGGCCGGTGAAATAGGCTTCCCGGATGCCGGCACGGCCGAGGATCATGCCCCCGGTGGGGAAATCGGGTCCCTTGATATGCTGCATGAGATCCGCAATGGTACAGTCGGGATTGTCGATCATGCAGATGACGCCGTCAATGACTTCGCCAAGATTGTGCGGCGGGATGTTGGTGGCCATGCCCACGGCAATCCCGTTGGAGCCGTTTACCAGAAGATTGGGGAAACGGGAGGGGAGCACGGCAGGCTGCATCAGGGTTTCATCAAAGTTGGGATAGAAATCCACCGTGTCCTTGTCGATGCCTTCCAGCATGGACATGGTGAGCTTCTGCATGCGTGCTTCTGTGTAACGCATGGCCGCGGCACCGTCGCCGTCGATGGAGCCGAAGTTTCCCTGGCCGTCCACGAGCGGATAACGGATATTGAAGGGCTGGGCGAGACGAACCATGGCATCATACACGGAGGAATCGCCATGGGGATGGAACTTACCCAGCACATCGCCGACAAGACGGGCGCTTTTGCGGTAGGGCTTGTCGGGGGTCATGCCGAGTTCGGACATGTCATAGAGGATTCGGCGGTGCACCGGCTTCAGACCGTCCCGGACGTCGGGAAGGGCACGGTCCACAATGACAGCCATGGCGTAGGAAATGAAGGATTTCCGCATTTCCTCCTCGAGATTGACCGGTATCAGCTTATCTTTGATATCACTCATCTGTATTCTCCTCAGATATCGAGATCCTTTACCAGATCACTGTTCTGCTGAATGAACTGTTTACGCGGCTCCACCTGGTCCCCCATGAGCAGGGTGAAGAGCTGATCGGCTTCCATCGCATCCTGCGGGGTGATCTGCATCATGGTCCGGGTTTCGG
>CACYNZ010000385.1:0-3641 GCA_902775835.1 uncultured Eubacteriales bacterium
ACTTCCTCTTGCCCTGATAGGCTCCTTCGCACTTTTGTGGCTCAGTGATTCATCTATTTCCATGGTTTCACTTCTTGGATTCCATCTGCTTTTCAAGGGCTGCCACCAGTCCACGGTCGCGCAGAAAATGATACAGGATCATGCCGATGAGAACGGCAGCCAGTTCACCGACACCGACCTGAAGCATGGTGAAAAAGAGGGGAAGATTGTATACCGAGGAAAGAAGTGTTCCCACAATGAGGGCATTGGACACAATGGGGCAGGCGGCAGCGAGCCATGGTCTGTGCCGCAGCGCACGTGTGCCCAGAGCAGCGATCAGTGTGGCAAGCGTTCCGAACACGACGTCCAGTGCCCCGACCGGGCTGAGAAGGTTGGCGATCAGGCATCCGACCGTGAGCCCGGGAACGGCTTCCGGCAGAAGAATAGGCAGAATGGTGAGCGCTTCGGAAATCCGCATTTCCCATCCGGAAGATGCACCGTATGATAAAACAGGAAGCGCCAGCGTGAGCGCTGCGTATACGGCGGCGATCATGCCGCTGATGGTTAGTGAACGTGTGGAGAAACGGTTTTTCTGAGACATGAAGACATACTTCCTTGTGCGTAGTTTTGACTGGATCGGACGTCAGTCCAGAAGATACGGCTGCCAGGCCTGAATCAGCCTTTCCAGGGACCAGGAGGCGTTGGCAGCGCTTGTGGACGGAAGAATCACATGCTCCGGCATGCCGCTGCAGACCATGTGCCGTTCAAAAATCTGACCGGCAAGCCGTCCGTTGAGCAGTATGGAATGGATCTGTGCGCCTTCCAGTAGGAAATACAGGTCATTGGGAACGATGTCCCGTGCACTGGCATCGCTGGCTCCTTCAATGGACACGTGGCCTGCGGTATCCCAGAGTGCAAGGCGGTGAGACAGCAGAAGTGTCTGCTTCTCCTGCAGTGTTTCCGGAACCGGTTCATGGAAGACATATGCCAGGACGCGCCAGAACCGGTTGCCCGGGTGCCCATAATAAAAGCCGTTTTTCCGGCTGCCGGGAGATGGAAAGCTTCCCAGTATCAGAATACGGCTGTCAGGGCGCCAGAAGGCTGAGAAGGGGTGGTCAAGGCTTTCTCTTGTCATGCCAGGATGATCCGGGGCTTTTCCCGGCTCTGCCGGAACATGACAAAGCGCCGGCCGATATGCTGAATGGGTTCTGCGCCGAGCTTTTCGCACAGTTCATCCAGCGCTTCCTTGGCCGTGAGCGGACATTCCGGCTGCACGCAGCACTTGATGAGTTCGCGGGCTTCCAAGGCGTCGTCTGCCTGGGTCAGGGTTCCGGGGACAATTCCGTCCTTGCCGATATACAGAATGGTGTCCATGGTGTTGGCCATGGAACGAAGCATGGCACGCTGTTTTCCGGTCATGAATGACAACCTCCGTTAATCAATAAAATCAAATTCCATGTCCTCAATGCGGACAGTATCGCCCTCGTGGGCACCGGCTTTACGCAGGGCGTCAATCATGCCCAGACGCCGGAGAGAGCGGTGGAACCAGGCCATGCTTTCCTCGTCGTCAAAGTTGACAGAATCCAGCAGGCGCTCCACGGCAAAGCCTTCCAGAACATAGGTGCTTCCGTCCATGGTGACGCTGAAGCCGCTCTGGTCGCGCAGGGGCTCGGCTTCCGTTTCAGGTTCATAATGCGTGATGGGCGGGAGAGTGCGCAGGGTCTTTTCCACGCAGTCCAGCACTTCCTCAAGCCCCTGATGCGCAGCGGCCGAGATGGCGAACACGGGAATACCCAGCGGTTCGACATGGGCACGGATGCGCGGAAGCTGTTCGCGGGCGTCGGGCAGGTCTGTCTTGTTGCACAGAAGAATCTGCGGGCGCTCTGCCAGGTCTCCCCAGTTTTCCAGTTCGTGCCGGATGGCCTCAAAGTCTTCCACGGGGTCGCGGCCCTCGGAGCCGGATGCGTCCAGCACGTGCAGAAGCAGACGGGTTCTGTCCACGTGCCGCAGAAAATCATGGCCAAGGCCGACGCCTTCCGAAGCACCCTCCACAAGTCCGGGAATGTCCGCGATCACAATATCCTGGCCGTGACGGCGCAGCATGCCGAGATTGGGCGAAAGTGTGGTGAAATGATAGTTCGCAATCTTGGGCCGGGCTGCGGTAACGGCGGAAAGGAATGTGCTCTTTCCTACATTGGGAAAGCCCACAAGTCCTACGTCAGCAATGGTTTTGAGCTCCAGCACGAAGGTGTGGGGTTCCGTGCGCGTGCCGGGCTTTGCGAAGTTGGGTGCCTGACGGGTGGGCGTGGCAAAATGCATGTTTCCCCAGCCGCCGCGTCCGCCGTGAAGGAGCGTACGGGTCTCGCCGGGCACATCCATGTCCAGAACCACCAGGTTCGTTTCCGCGTCCCGGATCACGGTTCCGGCGGGCAGCTTGATGGTCAGGCTTTCACCGCGCTTGCCGCTGCAGCGGCCGCCGCTGCCGCCCGTGCCGTTTTCCGCGTGATACTTGCTTTTGAAGCGGAAATCCAGAAGCGTATGCATATTGGGGTCTGCATATACAAGAATGTCTCCTCCGGTTCCGCCGTCACCGCCGTCGGGACCGCCGTTGAGCACAAACTTTTCTCTGTGAAAGGAGACTGACCCGTCGCCGCCGTTCCCTGCCTTGCAGGTGATGCGGACGCGGTCCACAAAATTACTCATTCATATCCTCCAGTATCAGTTGCGAAGCGAATGCAGAGGGGCGGGAATCCGGCCGCCGCGGGCGATGAATTCACCGCAGGAGAGCGGGCTCACGGGCATGACCGGAGCGTGACCCAGGAGACCGCCGAATTCCACGGTGTCGCCGGCTTTCTTGCCGATGGCGGGAATCAGACGGACCGCAGTGGTTTTCTGATTGATCATGCCAATGGCGGCTTCATCCGCGATAATGCCGGAAATGGTGGAGGCGCTCACGTCTCCGGGCACGGCGATCATGTCCAGGCCCACGGAGCAGACGCAGGTCATGGCCTCGAGTTTTTCCAGGGTAAGCACGCCCCGGGCGGCAGCGTCGATCATGCCGATATCCTCGGACACAGGGATAAAGGCACCGGAGAGTCCGCCCACGTGGTTGCTGGCCATGACTCCGCCCTTTTTCACGGCATCGTTGAGCAGGGCGAGTGCGGCGGTGGTTCCGGGAATGCCTGTGCATTCAAGGCCCATTTCCTCCAGAATATGCGCTACGGAGTCTCCGCGGGCCGGGGTGGGCGCCAGGGATAGGTCCACAATGCCGAAGGGAATGTTCAGGCGCTGGGAAGCTTCCCGCGCGACCAGCTGGCCGACACGGGTGATCTTGAAGGCTGTGCGCTTGATGGTTTCCGCGACAACGTCAAACGGTTCACCCTTGACTTTTTCAAGCGCCTTCTTGACCACGCCGGGGCCGGAAACCCCGACATTGATGGCCTGCTCGGGCTCGCCGATGCCGCAGAAGGCGCCGGCCATGAACGGATTGTCCTCCACCGCGTTGGCGAAGACCACCAGCTTGGCGCATCCGAGTCCGTCCCGGTCCGCTGTGGCGCGGGCCGTATCCAGAATGATGCGGCCCATTTCCCGCACGGCATTCATGTTGATGCCGGAGCGCGTGCTGGCCACATTGACGGAAGCACACAGGCGCTCAGTGGTGG
>CACYNZ010000385.1:3681-4913 GCA_902775835.1 uncultured Eubacteriales bacterium
GAGGACTTCCGGAATGGAGGCGAGCAGACGCTCGTCCGCCTGCGTGGCACCCTTGTGCATCAGGGCTGTATAGCCGCCGAGAAAGTTGACGCCCGTATTGAAGGCTGCCCGGTCCAGCGCTTTTGCGATGGGGCGGGGATCTCCCTGACAGATCAGGGAGACAGGGGTGACAGAAATCCGCTTGTTGACGATGGGAATGCCGAGCTCGGCTTCCAGCATCTCACCGGTTTTCACCAGATCCCTTGCCACATAACAGATGCGGTCATAGACGCGCTGGGCGCAGACTTCGGGATTCTGATCGGAACAGTCCAGCAAATTGATGCCCAGCGTGATGGTGCGGATGTCAAAGTTTTCCTCCTGGATCATATGCATGGTCTGGAGGATTTCGCCGGTTTCAATCATGGCATTCCCTCCTAGATGCGGTGCATGGCATCGAAAATATCCATGCGCTGCATGTGAATGGCCATGCCGAGTTCATCTCTTACACTCTGAAGCTCACGGTCAATGTCGGCAAAACCCATATGGGCACCGTCAAGGTCCACCACCATCATCATGGTGAAGTATCCGTCCAGGATGGTCTGTGTAATATCGAGAATGTTGATGTTCAGGTCGGCTAGCTTCGTGGCAACCTTGGCAATAATGCCGGTGGCGTCGAGGCCGGTTACGGAGATCAGTGCTTTTGTCATGGGAATGCTCCTTCTCCTGATTTCTGAAAATGCGGCGTACCGCACGGGTCAATATAAACGGGCGCATATAAAATGTCAAGCACTTCATAATAATGAAGAGACTTTTTCGGAGCTTGCCTTGACAGGGCCGCGCGTGTATAATGAAGACTGTTCATTATCCGGGGTTTTCCGGAAGTGTGGAGGATGAAAACAGGTATGCAGATACCGAATATCCGGGATTATGCCGGAAAACGGATTCATCTGATCGGAATTGGCGGCTCCAGTATGTCGGGCCTTGCGGAGATGCTCCTTGACCAGGGGTATGCTGTCACCGGTTCGGACCGGAGTGACGGATATTTACTGGACGGGCTGAGGGAAAAGGGAATCCGGGTGTATGTGGGGCACGCGGCGGAGAATGTGCACGGGGCGGACCTTGTTGTATACTCCGGAGCCATTTCGGCGGAAAATCCTGAACGGGTCGAGTGCGCGCGCCTGGGCATCCCCACCATGGAGCGGTCGGTTCTTCTGGGCCAGCTCATGGATGGTCATCAGTGGTCTGTGGGCGTA
>CACYNZ010000386.1 GCA_902775835.1 uncultured Eubacteriales bacterium
CACACCGGTGCCCACTGTAGAATTGGCAAACACATTCTTCCATACAAGCGCCAGCGTCCAGGACGGCATAATATAGGGAAAAATGAATACGGACGAAAAGAATTTCTTGCAGTGGATATCCGTTCTCGTGATCAGAAAGGCCACAATGCCGCCAAGCAGAATGGCGATCACGGATGCGTAGGCGGACATGCGCAGACTGTTCCACAGCGGCTTCCAGAAAAAGGAAGAACTGTATTCTGAATTAAACGCATTGCCCAGGAGCATCTTGAAATTCAGCAGTGTCAGATCCCCGTTTTTCAGTTTCAGTCCGAACAGGGAATTGTACATCATCGAATCCATGTTCCCTACCGTCACTGCTGAACGAACGACAGAGAACATTGGATACACGGTCAGAACAGCCAGCACTATGGCAAAAACCACGATCAGCACATTTGCCTGGACGGAAAAATAGCTTTTCACACTGTACCAGAACCTGCCGGCATGCTTGTCTTCACCGGTTCTGCTCTTGCTCATATCGTTCCCCCATTTTCTTTCCACTGTCCGGAGAGAAAGCGGGAAGACCGCGCATGGTCCATGCACAGTGCTTCCCGCTGCCCTTCACCGTCTGTTACTTGCTGGCGCACCACTGGGCAATCTGAGTATAGGCCAGCGCATAGACGCTCTGAACATGGGCGGGATCTTCCACCACGCAGCACTCCTGCCAGAACGCCAGAGGTTCATCTCCGTAGCTGACCGCGTTCTCGCTGATGCCGGTCGCACTGTTGGCAGAGTAGGAACCCATATCCTTGCCGAATACATTCTGATATCCTTCCTGGGACATGAGATAGTTGACATACAGGCAGGAAGCATAGGGATACTTCGCGTTGGAGGCGATCATGATATAGATGGGATACAGAAGTCCGCCGAACCCCTCAATGCCTTCCTTGGCACAGATGGAGATATTGGTGGCATCCACAGAACGCAGCTTGGAGAACACAAACAGTCCGGCAGATCCGGGAGCACCGCCCGCAATATCCGAAGCAATCGTGCTGTCCTTGGAGATAAAGGTGCAGTTCATCAGGAACTTGTAGATCCATTCGTAGGAAATATTGGCAAATTCTCCGGAAGCCTCATACTCCTTGCCGTAATAGCTCTTATAGGCTTCCGCCAGTCTGGCCTGCCACTTCTCGCTTGTCATGGAAATGAGGAAGTTCATGCTGGTTTTTTCATCCACGGGATTCTTGAATTCCAGACCCGCATATTCAGGCTCGGTAAACTGCCACACGTTTGTGAAGCGGTGCATATCAGCCTGTCCGCCATTGTTATAGAAGAACAGGCGGGTGTAGTACGCACAGACCAGAGGATTCTGGTCGGACTCAAGAATATTGGCTTTGTACGCTTCCGGTACATAGTTCTCCAGCCAGCCATTGGCGATGGCATTGTTGACCAGCATAAAGCTGTCCTGGGTCAAAACCACGTCAGGTCCATAGATTCCCTTACCGGTTTCATTTTCCAGCAGTTCGTAGATTTGACTGTCATTGGGGTTGGACGCCACGATTTTGATTCCGGTCTTCTCCGTGAACGTTTCCTCATTCACCCGGGAAGTCGTGCCGTAAATGTGAAGTTCATTCTCGCCGATCTCGTCCTTTGCCTTTGCCAGAAGCTCGTCCCAGCTCAGGCCTGCGGCTTCCGCAATCACCTTCTGCACATCTGTTTCCGCCGAAGCGAACACAGGGAGCATCATGGACAGGCTCAGCATGAGCGCAACAAGGACTGCCAACATCTTTTTCATAACAAGTGCCTCCTTCACCATCTCTGTGGATGATTTTTTCTTAAACAGGAATCCCCTGTTTAATCCATGCTTCAAGTTTACGAAAGCGCTTTCGTAAAGCTCCAGAAAAAACGGTTCCTGTCTCCAGGCCGCTGTTTTCTGCCCTTCAGCCCGTCATAGAGCGCGGGTACTGCTCCGCAGCATCAGTTCCGGTTTTGCCAGAAAATGTTCCGGTGCCAGGGACGGCTCCTCCGCATGCCGAAGAAGAATATCCATGATCGCCTCCGCCATCTCCTGCCTGGGCTGTGCCACTGTAGTGAGCCCGATGAGAGGCAGACCTGCGGCATCAATACCGTCATATCCCACCACAGACACTTCCTCAGGCACCCGGATGCCGGCATCCTTCAGCGCGCCGAGCGCGCCGATAGCCAGCATGTCCTTGACCGCAAAAACAGCGGTAAAACGCTCACCGGAATCGATCATCTGCCTGCACAGTCTGTATCCGGCCTCCGTCAGATCACCTGCAGAACCGTCGCTGTGCAGGATTCTGCCTTCCTCCCCGACCTCAGCCATCAGTTCCCGATACGTGGAAATCTTCCGGCTCCGGGAATCTGACATCTTGTGGTCGCAGAGCATCACAATTTCCCTGTGGCCCAAGCCTATCAGATGCCGCATGGCAATTTCCGTGCCCGAAACACTGTCAGTGCAGACATAGTTTACGGAATCAACGCGCACCTTGCCGCCCAGATACACCACCGGCACACGGCCGCGGGTCATCCTGCGGATCTGAGCGACATCCTCGGACACCGGAGCCACAATAATTCCCATGGCCATAGTATCAATCAGGTTCTGAATGCAGCGGCGCTCTGTATCCAGGTTATTTCCGGTATCATAAAGGATCAGGTTCAGCCCATGACGCCAGGACACCGTGTTCAGGGATTTGAACATTTCCCCGTATATGGATGACACGTCGCGGATCACGACGCCGATAAAATTTGAAGTCTTTTTTGCCAGATTACGGGCCATCATGTTGGGAGAATAACCCATTTCCTCAGCCTTGCTCAGTACAAGCTTCTTTGTGTCAGGTCCGATATCCGGATAATCGTTCAGTGCTTTGGAAACCGCAGATTGTGACAGACCAAGTTCACGTGCCAGTGTGGCGATCGTCACTGTTCTTCCCATTTTTTCCTCCAACTAAAGCGGTTTAGTGCAGTCTAGCACAAACCTGTACCGAATACAATAGTGTCTGGAAAAAAACAGGATTGTTTCATGAGGCCGGGAAAAAGAAAACTGTGGGACAGTGTCCTGCGGTTTGGACAGTCAGGATACGGCCTGCGGATAGAAACAGATGTGAACCATGAAAAGCTTCGTCAAACCGCATCGTCGAATCTTTGGACAGGCGTGGCAACAGTTTTGCAACAGTTTTTTTGAATTCCCATTGACAAACCCCCGGCATCATGTTAGAATCTCGAATTGTCAGCAGGAGAACCTGACGGCTGGATGCTGTTTGGATGCGGACGAACGACAGACTACGGCCTGCGCCTGTAGCTCAGTTGGATAGAGCAACGGCCTTCTAAGCCGTGGGTCGGGGGTTCGAGCCCCTCCAGGCGCGCATATGGTGGGTATAGTTCAGTGGTAGAGCGTCAGATTGTGGCTCTGAATGGCGTGGGTTCGAGTCCCACTACTCACCCCAATTTTTGGATCTACTGCTTGGTGATGGGCATTGAATGTGCGATGGGGTGTAGCCAAGTGGCAAGGCAGGGGACTTTGACTCCCTCATCGCAGGTTCGATTCCTGCCACCCCAGCATGTATGACCCATTAGCTCAGTCGGTAGAGCACTTGACTTTTAATCAAGGTGTCTGGAGTTCG
>CACYNZ010000387.1 GCA_902775835.1 uncultured Eubacteriales bacterium
TGCTTTTTGCAGATATCCGTCAGGGTCTTCCGGGATTTGTCCCGCTGGCTGTCGCCCTGGTGTCCATGCTGCTCATGGCCGTGTGCGGAATCCTGATCCGCAAATGCCGCATCGCATGGCTCGAGCAGTATGCGCTTCCGCTGTGCATGCTGGGCGGAATGGCTGCCGCCATTCCCCTGACTTCATGGATGGGAGGCTGATGGAGTATGAAACAGAATCATTCTCAGGCGCTTCTTTCACCCTATGAGGAGAAGACGCATTTCTACGGCCGCATTTCCACCGCCCTGGCGGTCTGCATGTTTCTGATGGTGCCCATTGCCATCTCTCTGCACTATCAGGCTTTCCCGGCCTTTGGCAGCGTGCTGAAGGGACTTCTGGGCGTGGCACCGGTTTTCTGGACAGTGGGCATCATTGAAGTGTTCACCTATGGTCCCATGCTGGGCACCGGTGGAACGTATCTCGGCTTTGTGACCGGCAATCTGGCCGCCATCAAGGTGCCCTGCGTGCTTAACGCTCTGGACGCTGCGGACGTCAAGGCCGGCACAGAGGAAGCGGAAGCCCTGTCCACCATCGCTGTCGCCACCTCTTCCCTGGTCACCACGCTGGTCATTGCCCTGGGCGTGGCCTTCATCGGGTTCTTCCGGCCGCTTCTGGAAAGTCCCGTGCTCAAGCCCGCCTTTGACAATATCATGGCCGCACTCATGGGTGCCCTGGGACTTGTGTACATTTCCAAGAACTGGAAACTGGCCATTGCACCGCTCACCTTTATGATTGTCCTGTTTCTGCTGGTGCCTTCCCTCGCCTCTTCCGTCGGCATTCTGGTGCCGGTAGGCGCCCTGATCGCCATCGGGGCAGGAAAAATCCTTCAGAAAAAGAATCTTCTCTGACAGGAAACGAAAGTGAGGAAACGCAAATGGTTTTATGGCTGATTCTCGCGCTCGTCCTTCTGCTTCTGGCCGTGCTTGTGTACCGCGGCATGCGGGCGGGGATTCAGGACCCCGCCCCGGCTGCCGTGATTCCGGAAAAGGTTGACCGGGAAAAGGCGATCGCCGGCATGCAGACCCTGATCCGCTTCCCGACGGTCACCGGACCCGAGCAGGAAGAAGCGTTCAACGGGCTGAAAGCCGCCCTGGCTGAACTCTTTCCCAACATTTACCGCACCTGCAGTCTGTACACGCCGTCTGACCGGAGCCTGATCTATCACTGGAAAGGGAAAAAGAGCGATTCCCCGGCCGTTCTCATGGCGCACTTCGATGTGGTGCCCGCTCCGGATGAAGGCTGGATGCATCCGCCGTTCTCCGGCGACCTTGCCGACGGCGCCATCTGGGGCCGCGGCACGCTGGACACAAAATCCACCCTGTTCAGCAGCATGCAGGCCTGTGAACAGCTCATGGCCGAGGGCTTTGTCCCGCAGCAGGACATCTGGCTCTGCTACAGCGGAACCGAGGAAACCGGCGGATACGGTGCCCCTGCGAACGTGGAATTCCTTCAGTCCCGGGGCGTTCATCCCGCTATCGTGCTTGATGAGGGCGGCGCCGTTGTGGAAAAAGTGTTCCCTGGACTGACCAGGCCCTGCGCCGTGGTCGGAACCGCCGAGAAAGGTTCCATGATCGTCCGCATGACGGTACAGCACCATTCCGGTCACGCTTCCACGCCGCCCGCCGAGTCCGCCATGGGCGTCCTGGCCAAAGCGCTCCTTCGGGTGGAATCCCATCCTTTCCCCTACAGGCTTTCCACCGCAGCGAATCAGACCTTTCAGGCTCTGTCCGGTCACTCTTCGCTTCCGCTTCGGATCGTCTTTGCCAACCTCTGGCTCTTCAGGCCGCTCGTCAGCAAGGTTTCCGCAAAAATGGGCGGCGAGCTCAATGCCCTTGGACGCACCACGGTCGCCTTTACGCAGATGCAGGGCAGTGATGCCTCCAATGTCATGCCCGATGCGCCCTGGATCAGCGCCAACATCCGCGTCAACACGGGAGAAACCATGGAAACCGTGATCGACTATGTGAAGAAAGTCGTTCATGATGACCGGGTTCAGGTGGAGGCCACCTACGGCCGCAATCCATCCAAGGAAAGCCGCACGGACGGCGAAGGCTGGGAAAAGCTCAAAAATGCCATTGCCGGCACCTGGCCGGATGCATTCCTTTCCCCCTATCTCATGCTGGCCGGCTCCGATTCCTACTTCTATGATGCGTTGTGCGATCATGTGTACCGTTTCTGTCCCATGAAGCTGAGCCGGGAAGAGCGCGCCATGATCCATGGAAAAAACGAGCGGATCCCGGTGGACACGCTCATCACCTGCATTCAGTTCTATATCCGTCTGGTCCGCAGTCTGTAAATGCTCTGCCGGCATTTTCTGTGGCAGGTTCAGATCCCGGCATATGCCGCTTCCTGAAATACCACAAAACATTTTGGAGGTTTCATTATGAAAAAATGGCTTTCCCTTTTCCTGGCCCTCACCATGCTGCTTTCCGTCAGCAGCGTCATGGCGTCTGAAACAGTCCAGATGCCGGAATTTACCGTATTCCGTGAAGCCGTGGATGCTGCCGGAGAAGACCCCATCCTGGGCGGAACCAGCGAGCATATGGCCGTGATTCTGGAAAAAGACGGGCATTATTACCGTGTGGTCGCCATGCTGGATGAAAAGGCAAAAGAGCTGGATGAAGCCATCTCCGCAGCCGAGGACATAGACGCCGCCTTTGATGCTTTCTACGATTATGTCTGGACACTGCCGGTAACCTCCATTGAAGTCTTTACCGCAGAGCCCAAAAGTCAGGAAACACTGGATGCCCTGGTGGGAAAGACATTCGGAGAGCTTGAAGAGATGGGATACGTCTGCACCAGTTCCGGCACCGGCGGCGAAGAGGATCTGATTATTTTTGAGATGTCCGACGGGCTCTATGCCTATGAATTTGTGGCTGACGCGGGCTTTGACCTGTATATGGAAAAACAGGAAAACGATGAGCTGAACACCCTCACGGTAAAGAGCGGAAAATTCGTCGGTGCTTCCTATATGGCCGCTGATCTGCGCTATCATGCTGACGGCACGGTGGAACCCGAGCCCGATCCGTTTGAGGATGTGCCGGATTGGATGATGAAGCTTTCCGATGCATTCACTGCCATTCAGAACGGCGAGGGAATTGACATCGATGCTCTGATCCAGTCCCTGGCCGAGGAGTATCCCGATGCTGCGCTGATGATCCAGCTGCTTGCCGAAAACCTGGGAGCCGCAATCGAGCAGGGTGCGGTTCCGGAAGACGCCGAATAAACGGTCGGATCTGCCACCCTGCAAGCGCTTCATTCATACCCCCGTAAGCCTGTCACGCAGGCTTACGGGGGTTTTCTGTCCACAGCTCACTGAAATCCCGCAGAGTCTGTTTTCTTCCCTGCCAGCGGGCACCGCCCGGAGCACATGGTTTCCTGGCAAGAAAAAAGCAGGCGTGAAATCACGTCTGCTCTGTGCCTTCCTGTGCATGCAAGGTGCCGAATGCCTTCCTGAATATTCCGACAGCCAGCTTATGCCCGGTCCCACATGAATCTGCAAAACTCAATGCGCTGTGGATCGTTCCCGCCATTGCGGAGGAACTCCTCCAGTC
>CACYNZ010000388.1:0-3583 GCA_902775835.1 uncultured Eubacteriales bacterium
CAGATGGATCCCTTTGCCTTCCAGTTTCCCAAGGATGTGCGCTCCGGGGACGCGCTGATTGTCTTTTCAAAGCTGCATGTTCATGCCGTAGCTTCCGAACTCAGGGCACTGGGGTACAAGGTTTCCCTGATCTATGGTGCTCTTCCCCCGGACGTCCGGCGGGATCAGTCAGAGCGCTTCCGGCAGGGCATCACGGATGTGCTGGTATCCACGGATGCCATCGCCATGGGCATGAACCTGCCGATCCGCAGAATCGTCTTTCTGGAGAATGAAAAGTTTGACGGCGATATTGTCCGCAGCCTGACCGTTTCGGAGATCAAGCAGATTGCAGGCCGGGCGGGACGGTTCGGCCAGTATGATATCGGATATGTGACAGCCCTGGGCTTCAAGAATACCATTTCCTATGCGCTGCAGACAAAACTGCGGCCGCTGAGCGAAGCTGTCATCCGTTTTCCTGAATCCCTGCTCGGCGTATCCCTGCCTCTTTCCTCCATCCTTGAAGCCTGGGAAAACATGCAGGTCAAGCCCGGTTTCTCCAAGGCCAGTGCAGAGCGCATGCTGAAGCTTGCCATTCCCCTGGAGAAAAAGGATACGGATAAAAAGCTTCTCTACCGCTTCCTCTGCATCCCCTTTGATGAAACCAATCCACGCCTTTATGAACTCTGGCATACCATGTATCGCTGCGAGTGCACCGGGGAATCCTTCCCCATCACGGAAAGCATGCCGGGCATGGTGGACCCGGATTCCTGCAACACGCAGGATCTGGACAGTCTGGAAGAGGATTATGAAGTCTGTGATCTGCTGTATAACTATGCCCGCCTGTTTCTGGATCATCCTGAACCGCTTCTGGACGAAATCCAGCGCAGAAAGGATCTGATCTCCAGCGGCATTATTCAGGTGCTCACCCGGCGCCGTCTGCTTACGCGCACCTGCCGGAAATGCGGAAAGATGCTCAGCTGGAACTGGCCGCACAGCACCTGCGAAACCTGCCACCAGCGGCAGCGCTGGTAAGAAAAATCCATGAACGTTTCCTGCGAACCATTCATGGATTTTTCTGCTTTCTACAGCCCAAGCCCGTTCTTCACCAGATAGAACAGGACCGGATCATCTCCAAGCTGAACCGCGTCATGCAGACTGTCATATGCATACAGCCGGATGCGCTCCTTTCTTCCGGAAGTGTCTGTGATCTCGACGACCGTATGCGGTTCGCCCTGCGGTACATACCCTTCCTCCACACTCCCGGATATTCGGGCATTCTGAAGGGGCATATATTTGGCCAGAAATGCGTCCTGCGAAATCTCCTCGCCGTTCCAGGTACAGTATGTTTCCAGAACATACCCCCCGTCCGCATCCAGCTTCGGACTGCCATCCTCCCCCAGAGCCGCCCGCTGCTCGGCACGGTATTCCTCTGTGCTGCCGCCGCGCTCGATACGCAGCAATGACACATGCTCCGCCGCAGTGGAAACCAGATATCTCGACACGGTATCCATGGCCTGTTTATCATAAATCCGCCCTGAAGTAATGGTGGACACTCTGCAGATCTGTCCCGCAAACGCCGCATAGACAATAAACTCCTGCACCGCACCGGGCTCAGCAAAAAGGATTTCCGCTTCGCTTTCCTCCGCTTCCATGGTCTCCAGCTCTCCGTCTGCGTTGGTCTGACCGACAATACCGGAAGCCATGTGCACCCAAAGCCGCGCATACGGCGTATCCAGCCCGTATGCTTTCAGGTTTTCCTCCGTTGCCTCCCCCACATAGGTTCCCATCCGCAGTTCACCGAGCGCATCCAGGAACGAGCGCATCAGCGTTCCGTCCGCTGCATAGGAAAAGGGCTGCCTGATCCTCCAGCGGTCAGAAGCGCTATCTGACATGATGTTTCCTTCCAGCTGCCATTCAGAAATCTGCTCCCCGCGTTCCAGAATAATGTGATCGATCCTGCTGCTGTAGATCTGCGGCTGAATCACCACGGCAAGGGCATCCCGGCTTCTCGTCCACAGGTCCACGCTTCCTGTGTCCAGAGCATACAGTCCCTTCATGCCCTCCACGCTCATATAATACCAGCCTTCGTCCGGATCGGGGCTGTGATCCCCCACAGAGAATCCGATACTGCTCCCGTCCGTATACTCCACATGGACCGTCACGGAAGGATGATCCAGTCCGAACTCCTCAGCGCCCGATTCCGTCACATCCATTGTATCGGAAACCGTATCCTCTGCCTCCATGCTGGAAGCAGCTTCCAGATAACTCAGCGCAAGACGGCTGTCCATAAGGAAACCCGCGTCTTCCTGCAAAACCCCGGGTTCTGTCTGCTCCGCAGCCCAGCCTTTCCCATTGTCCAGCACAACCTCAATCCGTGCGACATCCTCCGTGCTCCTGTGGACCAGGGATTTGCGCACCGCCTGCTGCGTGGCTGTGACAACCGGAGCTGCCTTCTCAGGATTCATGAGCAGCAGCACCGCTGTGACCGCCGCAGCCGCAAGACAGCCCAGAATCATCCATATTCTCCAGTGCCTGCGGGGCCTGTGTTCCTTTCTGCTGACCTGCTGCATCACCAATTCACCCCCAGCGGCATTGTACCAGATTTCCTGACTGCATACACCCTGCCGCACAATTGTTCACAGAAACTTTGCATATAGAAAGCAGGTACCGTCTCTACCGGCACCTGCTTCTGAATTCATTACCGCTCCTCGCGGAAATACGGAAGTCCCAGACTCTGGGGCGGCTGATCCTCGCGCTTGCGCCGCAGCGAAGTGATGATCAGCACCACAATCGTCACAACATAGGGCAGCATCTTCAGGAACTCCTGAGCTTCATTCGCCACAGGAATTCTTGTGTACAGCATGTACAGGCCGCCGAAGAGAATGGAACCCCAGATGACGTTCAGCGGACTCCAGCGCGCGAAGATTACAAGGGCAATTGCCAGCCATCCGCGGTCGCCGAACGCGTTGTTCTGCCATACGCCGCCGAGATATTCCATCACGAAGTACAGACCGCCAAGGCCCGCGATGCCGGCACCGATGCATGTGCTCAGATACTTGAGCTTCGGCACTGAAATACTGGCCGCATCGGCTGTAGCCGGACTTTCTCCGACTGCCCGGATATTCAGACCGGTCTTGGTATGGTTCAGAAAATAGTGACAGGCAACAGCCAGCAGAATCGCCACATAGGTCAGAAATCCGTAGGAGAAAAACATATCGCAGATGCCGGAAAGCACCGGACTGTTCCGTACGGCAGCCGACTCCACGAACGGCAGGGTTTTCTTGAATGCCATGCCTGTGGCGTGGACCGTCACCTGGCCGGCCTGGCCGGTCATTTTCATGATGGACCCGCCCAGGAAATTGCCAAAGCCGACACCGAAGGTCGTCACGGCAAGACCCGAAACATTCTGATTGGCACGAAGGGAAATGGTCAGAACAGAGTAAATGAGTCCGCCGAGCATGGCAAACAGGAAGGCGAACACCAGTGCCAGGATGATACTGACCACCATACTGGGAGCCGGCGTATACTGCTCATACAGGAACGAAGCAACAAGTCCGCCGATGCCGCCCATATACATGATGCCCGGAATGCCGAGGTTCAGGTT
>CACYNZ010000388.1:3610-7124 GCA_902775835.1 uncultured Eubacteriales bacterium
GGTGGCGCCGAACATCAGCGGGATGCCCTGGATCACGGCGTTCTTGAAGAAAATCGGAGTAAACACACGGGAAAGGATTACACCCAGCAGCTCCACTTACGCCACCTCCCTGTGATGTCCGCGCTTCACAATCCGGTAATTGATAAAGAACTCGCATCCAAGTATGAAGAAGAGCAGAACGCCCGTGATAATATCGGAGAACGATTCGTTCAGACGACAGGCTGTCGCGACGCCCATGGCACCGTAATCCATGAAAATCAGGAAGAAGGAAATCAAAAGCATATAGAACGGATTGAGCTTTCCGAGCCAGGCCACGATAATGGCGGTAAAGCCTCTGCTGTCCGCTGTAACCGTGGAAATCGTATGTGAGCTGCCGCTGACCAGAATAAAGCCTGCCAGACCGCAGATGGCCCCGGAGAGCATCATGGTTCTGAGAATCACACGGTTCACATCAATTCCCGCATAGCGCGCCGTATTGGTGCTCTCACCCACCACGGAAATCTCATAGCCGTGCTTCGTATAGCGCATGTAGATGAACATCAGCACGGCAAGCACCATAACAATGATCACATGCAGCATGAAGTTTCTTTTTCCCAGCAGGTCAGGCAGAAGCGCGGAGTTCATCCAGCCCGCCTTCGTGCTGAGATTGATCACGCCAATGCTTCCGCTGCCCTTTTTGGCTTCCCAGATGATGGAAAAGGCCGAAACAATCTGAATGGCAATGTAGTTCATCATCAGCGTGAAAAGCGTCTCGTTTGTATTCCACTTTGCCTTGAAAATGGCGGGAATCAGGCCCCAGATCATGCCGCTCAGCATGCTTGCCGCAATCATGCTCACAAAGAGCACAGGAGATGATACACTGTCCGCCAGAAGACGCATGCACGCAGCTGTGGCAAAACCGCCGATCAGAATCTGACCCTCGCCGCCCACATTCCAGAAACGCATGCGGAAAGCCGGAGCCAGGGCAACACCGACCAGAAGAAGAATCATGGTGTCACGCACCGTGATCCAGAACGTGTTGAGATTGCCGAAATTGGAATCAATCATGGTGGTGAAGACCACCGCAGGATTCAGTCCGGTAAAGCACAGGATCATGATACCGCAGGCCAGTATGCCGCACAGTACGCCCAGAAACCGCACCAGTGTTCTGCGCAGAAACGGCATATTTCTGCGCCTTACAATGTGAAAAAGAGGTTCACGCACATTCTTCCCGCTGCTCACTGCTGTCCCTCCTTCCTGTACTTCGTCATAAGGAGTCCCACTTCTTCCTTGGTTGCACTACGGCCGTCCACAATGCCGCTGACCTGTCCGCCGCACAGAACCAGGATCCGGTCACACAGGGCAAGCAGCACATCCAGGTCCTCGCCCACATAAATCACGGCAGCGCCGTGCTCCTTCTGCCGGTTCAGAAGATGATAGATGGTATACGAAGTATTGATATCCAGACCTCGCACGGCATAGGCTGTCATCAGAACATTGGGCGAAGACGCGATTTCACGTCCCACCAGCACTTTCTGAACATTGCCGCCGGAAAGCATGCGCACGGGAACGTCAATATTGGGCGTCTTTACCTCAAGCTCGTGCATGATCTGCTCACTGAGCGCCCGAGGATCCCTCTGGTTCAGAAAGGCAATGCCGCTGGAATAGGATCTGACCATCATATTGCCAGGCATGCCCATGGAACCCACAAGACCCATGCCCAGCCGGTCTTCCGGCACAAAGGCCAGCGCCACCCCCATATTCCGGATCTGCATGGGGTTCTTGCCGATAAGCTCCTCATGCGCATCCGTTTTGGGATCGATATAGGTGATCTTTCCGCTCTGCACCGGCTGCAGGCCTGCCACAGCCTCCAGAAGTTCCTTCTGACCGCTTCCGGAAATGCCGGCAATGCCGAGCACCTCGCCGCTGTACGCCGTGAACGACACGTGATCCAGCGTCTTGTGGCCGTTGATGTCCACCGCGTTCAGGTCCTCCACCACGAGTCTCGGCACAGGATCGACCGGCGTCTTGCGTTCAATGTCCAGCTCGACCTTTTCGCCCACCATCATCTCAGTGAGTTCCTTTTCGTTGGTCTCGCTCGTCTGCACGCTGCCCACATACTTGCCCTTGCGCAGGACAGCCACCCGGTCAGATATGGCCATCACTTCATGCAGCTTGTGCGTGATGATGATAATGCTCTTCCCGTCTTTGCGCATATTGCGCAGAACGTTAAAAAGATGTTCCGTTTCCTGCGGTGTCAGCACAGCCGTGGGTTCATCCAGCACCAGCAGCTCCGCGCCGCGGTACAGAACCTTGACGATTTCCACGGTCTGCTTTTCACTGACAGACATGTTGTAGATTTTCTTTTCCGGCTCCAGAATGAAATCATAACGGCTGGTGAGCTCTTTGATTTTCCGCGTGACAGCCTTCATGTTCAGTTTGCCTATGCCGCTGCCGCCCAGCTCGATGTTTTCCGCCGCAGTGAATACATCCACCAGGCGAAAATGCTGATATACCATGCCGATCCCATACTGGAATGCGTCCTTGGGGCTGTGAATCGACGCCACTTCTCCATTGATGAGAATCTCGCCCTCGTCCGGATAGTAGATTCCCGCCAGCATGTTCATCAATGTTGTCTTGCCGGAACCATTCTCCCCGAGGAGTGCAAGAATTTCACCTTTCCGCACGCCCATGGAAATATGGTCATTCGCAGGCACGCCGAAAAAGCTTTTGGAGATATTCCGGAATTCAACTGCATACTGCTCCGCCAAACTGCTCCCCCCACTGCACAGATGATTTGTCGGTTCACCATACCTGAGGCCGTAACGTGAAGTGGCGGGGCCGCCACAGGACCGGCTCCGCCACTTCGATATGATCAAGATCGGATTAATACACTGAGTTCAGTTCGGTGATGCCGTCAATGCGGAATGCAAAGGCAGGCGCAGAAGCCAGTGTGGACTCGGCGAAGTAGGAAACGCCGGCGTCATCCTTCAGGATGTACTCAAGGCCGTAATAGCCTTCCACATCCACAGTGCTCTCCACCTTGGCGCCGTTCACGGTCCAGGTGCTGGTATCGAACACCTTCAGGGTGCCGTTGTCGATGGCGGCCCAGACTTCATTGACCTTTTCTTCAGTGCCGGCGGCAATCACATCAGCGTTCAGATCCGTGATCCACACAGCATTGTCCACATGTCCGGAAGACCAGTCAGTGTCAATGGCAGTTCCGTCGATCATGCACTGCACAGCATAGGTGTAGTAAGGAGCCCACTTGATGGAAGCAGAGGTCAGTTCCACAGCAGGAGCGGTGTCGATCATGCCGACATTGTAGCCAACGTGCAGGACATTTTTGTCGTTGCAGGCGGAAGCGGCACCGGTGGTATCAGCATGCTGGGAAATCAGCACGCAGCCGTCCTCGATCAGGGACAGAGCAGTCTCACGCTCGGCAGCCTGGTCAGCCCAGGAACCGGTGTACTTCACTTCCATGGTCACATTGGGGCAGATGGAGCGGACGCCCAGGAAGAAGGAAGTATATCCG
>CACYNZ010000389.1 GCA_902775835.1 uncultured Eubacteriales bacterium
TCTGTATGAATCGGCCACATTGGACGGCGCAACGCACTTCCGGATTTTCTGGAGCATTGTGCTGCCACTGAGCAAGGCCATCATCTCCGTGGAAATCCTGTACTATGCCGTGTTCCACTGGAATGATTACTTCAACGCTCTGATCTATACGTCGAATACGGCTATCCAGCCGCTGCAGATGGTGCTGCGCCGCATTCTTCTGCAGAACGAAGCCTTTGCCAACGGCAACGGCGGCGTGCAGGGTGGATACGCCCAGTCCAGTGCGGATCAGGTCAAGTATGCTGTGATGATCGTGTCCACAGTCCCGATCCTGTGCGTGTATCCCTTTGTACAGAAGTACTTTGAGAAAGGCGTCATGATTGGTGCCGTAAAGGGATAATCCATTCAGGGCTGCGGGCAACCGCAGCCCTTTTCAATCAGGCATCCGCCAGGAGGAAAACATGGAAATGAAGCTTGCGGACGCGGGCTATGCCCGGGTCCAACTGACAGACAGTCCCTTTGCAAAGCAGAGAGCGGAGACCATAGAAACCTATCTCGATCAGCCGCGTACGGAGGATATTTTGCACCGGCTTCGCCTGCGCTGCGGACTTCCGTCCAGTGCACGGGGCATGACAGGCTGGGGACCCAGCATCGGTCAGTATCTCGGCGCCTTTGCCAAGCTGTACCGGGCTACCGGGGATGAGCGGCTGAAGCAGAAGTGCCTTGACCTGTTCGAAGGCTGGCGTGCGTGCGCGGATCACTCTGACGCGGCGCTGCATCTGGGCACATACCCCTACGAAAAAATGCTCGGGGGACTCCTGGATATGTACGAGTACCTGGGCATGGAAGCTGTGGTGCCGTATATCCGGCGCCTTACGGAATGCGCCAGGCAGGACTTTGATCCTGAGATTCCCCGGGACGGGGTGCAGGATGCGGGGATGAAGGGACAGATCGAGTGGTATACGCTGCCGGAAAACCTGTTCCGGGCCTATATGCTGCTGGGTGATGAACTGTATCTGGACTTCGGCATGACCTGGCTGTACCCTTACTGCTGGGAACGCCTGGCGCAGGGAGATGACCGGATCGGACCGCGCCATGCCTACTCGCATGTCAATTCGCTCTCCAGCGCGGCGAGAACCTATATGGTGACTGGGGATGCGCATTACCTGGATGTGATCCGGGAAGCGTACCGGATCCTTATGCAGAAGCATACTTACGCAACAGGCGGCTACGGACCTGCGGAAACCCTGTTCGGCGAGAATTCAGGGTATCTGGGCAATGCGCTGCTCAGCACCTGGGACCGGGCGTTCCATGACGGAGAGGGGATTGTGTATACGAACTTTGCCCGGGGCCGGGTGGCGCGCTCGGATGCCTGGGGCAGCTGTGAGGTGTCCTGCTGTGCATGGGCCGTGTTCAAGCTGTGCAATTACCTTTTGAAACTCACCGGCGAAGCGCGGTATGCGGAGTGGGCAGAGAAGATGCTGGTCAACGGCACCCTGGGCCAGCTGCCCATAACCCGGAAGGGCCAGGTGCTCTACTATGCCAGCTACTTTGCGGACGGTGCGCTCAAGTCCTATGAGGACCGGCGCCTGCAGCATCTGGGCCAGAACTTCGTCTGGCAGTGCTGTACCGGCACCTTCCCACAGGATGTGGCGGAGTACAGCAATATGGTGGCCTATTACGATGCCCGGGGCGTGTATGTCAGTCAGCTGATCCCGGCAAGGATTCAGGTGGAAACCCCGGCAGGACACGCAGCGGTGGAAAGCTGCTCGGATTTTCCCATGCAGCAGGAGGCAAGGTTTGTTGTGCATGCGCCGTCTCCCGTGAAGTTTGCGCTGCGTGTGCGGATCCCGGCCTGGGCCGGGGACGGACGTGCCGTCTGGCTCAACGGGCAGGCCCTGGACATGGATCTGCCGCGGTCGGACTGGATGGCACTGGAGCGCGTCTGGGCGGACGGGGATGAAGTGGTTCTGAAACTGCCTTTCCAGCTGCACTTTGAGTCTGTGGACGCGCAGCATCCGGAACTGGCGGCGCTTGTATGGGGCCCCATGGTTCTGTGCACGGATGAAATGACGCTTCTGGTGGGTGACAGAGAGCATCCGGAAGCTTGGATTCGCCCGGTGGAGGGGGAGGAAGGCGTCTTTGAAACGCTTCCCGGACATACGGGCATCTATGAGTTTGTCACCCGCACTTTCCGGCCCTATTGGAAGGTGCCGGCCATGCAGTGGTATTACATGTATCACCGCCTGTATCCGGACATGGATACAGTGGACAGGGAACATCAGGGATTCTGAGAAAGGATGGAAACAGGTATGCAGTGGTTTGAGGAAGACCAGGGAAGTCTGATCTGGCGGAATCACGGGGAAACCCTGAAAATCACGCCCTGGGGAGCGGACAGTCTGCGGGTGCAGTCTGTGCCCATGGGCGAGATTGAGGATACGCGCTATGCGCTTCTGGAACCGGAAATGTGCGCGGACACGGAGATATGCCTGGACGGGGAGACCGCGAGCATCCGCTGCGGCCGGCTCACGGCCGGGATTACCATGGACGGCTGGCATCACTACGCCACCATCACGTTCCGGAACCAGGACGGAAAGGTCCTGCTTCAGGAGACTTCGCCGGCCAACGCGCTCTCGCTGAAAAGCCGGAAGTTTGATCCGCAGCTGGGCGGGGATTACGCGCTGACAGCTACCTTTGAGGGCCGGGACGGGGAGCACATCTACGGCATGGGCCAGTACCAGGAAGAACAGCTGGACTGGAAGGGCTGCACGCTGGAGATGGCACACCGCAATTCCCAGGCGTCCGTGCCCTTCTATATCTCCAGTCTGGGCTACGGCTTTCTGTGGCATAACCCAGCCATCGGCGAGGTGAGCTTCGGGAAAAACCGCACCACCTGGCGTGCACAGACCACCAGGCAGCTGGACTACTGGGTGACCTGCGGCGACCGGCCGGAGGAGATTTCCGAGCACTATGCCCGCGCCACCGGCTTCGCGCCCATGATGCCCGAGTACGGCCTGGGCTTCTGGCAGTGCAAACTGCGCTACTGGAATCAGGAGCAGCTTCTGAACGTGGCCAGGGAATATCACCGCCGGGGCCTCAAGGTGGACGTGATTGTGTGCGATTTCTTCCACTGGCCGAGAATGGGGGATTACCGGTTTGATCCCGAGTTCTTCCCGGACCCCGTCGCCATGGTGAAGGAGCTGAACAGCATGGGCATGCAGCTCATGGTGTCCGTATGGCCGCAGGTGAGCCTGAACAGTGAGAACTATGAGGAAATGCGTCAGCAGGGTCTGCTGGTGCGCGCCGAGTACGGTGAGCAGGTGGGCATGCGTTTTGTGGAGGACAGCATGTTCTTTGACGCCACCAATCCCCGGGCACGCAAGTATGTATGGGAAAAGGTGCGCAAAAACTACTTTGATGCCGGCATCCGCGTTTTCTGGCTGGACGAGGCGGAACCCGAGTACGGCACCTATGAGTATGCCAATTACCGCTATCACCTTGGGCCCAATCTGCAGATCGGGAATATCTATCCCCAGGCCTATGCCCGTTTGTTCTACGAAGGCATGCGTGAGGAGGGCATGGAAAACCCCGTGAACCTT
>CACYNZ010000390.1:0-3574 GCA_902775835.1 uncultured Eubacteriales bacterium
ACAAATAATAAACCATTTAAACAAACAGAAATAAAGAAAGTTAAACAGGATGCACTTGATGCCGGAATGCAGAATATTGATACTTTTATGGACATAGTATTCTGTATTGACGTTACCCAAAGTATGCAGCCGACTATTGATAAGGTGAAAAGCTTTACTCTTTCGTTATATGATAGCCTTGTTCCTTTCATGCTTGAAAAGGCTCATAGAGAAGTAAAACAAATGAGAGCAAAGATAATTGCTTTTCGTGACTTCTATTGTGATGGAAGTTGTTCTCTTATTGAGTCAGAATTCTTTAAATTACCTGAACAGAATACCAGTTTTAAAAGTTTTGTGAATTCTCTCCAAGCAAAGGGCGGTGGAGATGATCCTGAAAACGGCGCCCGGCACCCGGATCGGGTTCTGGGACGAGGTCAGGAAATGCGTGGTCTATCCGAATGACCTGGAGCACGTGGTGGGCGGCGAAGAGGGCCTTGCCTGCACCACGGACAGATTCGTGGACGATTTCGCCCATGGACGCGTGGAGGAGCTGCAGAAGAAGTGGTCGCTTCTGAACAACTTCGATATCTGCTATCGCTCGCCCATCCGGTCCACGGACAATGACGGACCGAATGATCCGCAGCAGAAGGCCTGGATCAAGTCCTATCACATCGGACCCATGGGTCCGGGACACCGGGAGTATGTGAGCGCCATCGGGTACAACGGACAGGGCGGCATGATACTGGATACCATGGACTTCGCCTTCCCCTGGGTCAGCGTGGCTTCCGACGGCGACGATTTTGCGCTGGATCCCATGACCCAGCGCGGAAACTTCTGCACGATCACCAAGCCGCTGCCCGGCGCGGATACCATGGACAGCTACAAGGTTCAGGTCATGCAGGAGAAGGACGGATATTTCCTCGAGCACAGATGGAAGTATCCCGTGTGGGGAGACGGCCAGGGCAACCGCGCCAACCGCTACGCCGGCGGCGTGGCCTGTCTGGACGGGGATAACTACTATGCCGTGATCCAGCGCGGGTATTATCAGCGTACCACCTTTGCCGCCTACACCATGCGCGGCATCCGTCTTATGCCGCCGGTGACCTTTGATTCGGAGGACCCGGCATGCTGGACGCTGGGCGAGGGACCGGACCTGTACCGGGCCAGAGGCAATCACTTTACGGATATGGCGGATATTGACCGGGACGGCCGGGATGAAGTGATTCTCAAGGGCATGAACCTGAAACTGTCCGAGGACGGGAAGCATCTGCTACCCCGGGTCATCTGCGGCGATATTCTGCCCATGCTGGACGGAACAGGGCATCAGCCGGAGTTCGGCGAAAACCTGGCCACGGAGGAAATCCGTCAGCACCCCGGCAATTTCTGGGCCGGGTTCCAGCACGGGGACCGCAGCGCGCTTCTGCCGGTGGACGCCGCCGGAGATGTCCGGATCTATTCCGGAACGGAAGAGTATACGCTGGACAACCGGCACAACGGCCACCAGTTCGGCTGGCTGCCGGGTCCGGAAGCCCATGACCCGAACCGCGGACTGAGAATGGAAAACGGGGAGCTTGTGAAGGAAAGCTCCATGATTTTCGGCGAATTCTCCGGGGATGACGATGAAGGATCCGTAGCCGGCAATTTCTCCAACCGCTGGCCCGGCGCCATGGCGGGCGGATCAGAGTGCGGGCACCGGGTGAGAAGCCTGGTGGACGGACGCGTGCTTCTGGAGACAGACCAGGAACGCGGCATTCCCCAGGGCGAAAACGCGGTCTGGTTCGGACCGGGGCTTACGCATTACGCATGCAATGGAAGCGAAGTGCATGTGCCGGATCAGGATACCCTGAAATTCGAACCCTACCTGACCACCGGCCTGATTTCCACCGGCAGCAAGCGCACGCCGACGCTGAAGGCGGACCTGTTCGGTGACTGGCGTGAGGAACTCATCCTCACCGATGAGGAGAATCACATTGTGATTGTGCGCACGCTGGCCATGACGGAATACGGCATCCGCTGTCTGATGCATGACCCGTGGTACCGCAATTCTGTGGCCAATCAGAATATCTGCTACAATCAGGTGGGCTTTGCTTCCTTCTATCTTGGAGATGAAGCCGCGCTGCCCGGAAAACGCAGCGATATCAGTTTCCGCTGATTCCAGGAAAGGGTGCAGCCAAAGGCTGCACCCTTTCTGTTGCGAAAAAAAAGGAACGGCTGCGCGTATGCAGCCGTTCCGTGTTTTATCAGATATTCACAAAGGAGACATATTCTTCCTTGGTGGGCTTGCTGGGCTCTGCCTTCTGTTCGATGAGCATGATGCCCTTCTGTCCCGCCTGCTCCACCATCTTGCACAGAGCGGTGAGACGGAAGAAGGCACCTGTGCCGGGCTTCATGGTGCCCTGGCAGTACCAGCCGCACTCGGAAATATCGTTGGAGCAGCAGGTCATGGCGTAGCGTCCGAAGAAGCAGAAGCCCTCAGGCGCGCGCTCTTCGGGGAAGGCCTGGCCCACAAGGCGCACGGTGCGCATGTCATAGCGCTCCGGATGATCCATGGCATCGAGATAGAACAGGCCGAACTGATCTTCCGCAATATCGATGACATCCGCCTTCATGTCATAGGGCAGATCCTCATCTTTCACGCCGTCTTCCGTGGAGCCGTCCAGGTTCTCAAAGAGAATGGTGGCATTGGGATTCAGGGCGCGCAGTTGCTTGCGCCAGTAGGATTTGTTGAAGTCCGGCGCGCAGCGATTGACCAGAATCAGGTCCGCCTCGCGCAGGGGACCGGACATCTGCGTGCGCATGTTGGTCATGTAGTTGGCCATGGTGCCGGAATCCGCCAGGGTGATCACCTGGACAAGGCGCCAGCCGGCCGGCGGGCGGAGCGTGGCGAACTTCTCAAGACCCCACATGGTGTTGTATTCGATCATGACGCGCTGGGGATGGAACTGCTCGTTGAGCTGCTTCATCTTCAGGCTGGACAGCTCGGAGGGATCCTCCAGAACCACCAGGTGCGCATGTCCCTTGGCCATGGCTTCGGGATTATACTCCTCTTCGCCTTCCTCACAGCAGATGACAAGAATCTCCTCGCCGCCGGTGAAGTCTTCATCCAGCAGCATGGACTCGATCATTGTGGTCTTTCCGCTTTCGAGAAAACCGGCAATGAGGTAGACTGGGACCATTTCGGGCTCTTTCATACGTGGAACAACTCCCTGAGTGCCTTTTCATTGATGTCTGCACCGATCACCACCAGGCGGCCGGTGTAGTCAGCGTGACCGGGACGCATCTGAAGCTCGCCGGGCACGTAGTCGAATTCAAACCATTTGCCTTCCGCGTCCTGAAGAATGCCCTTGGCGCGCAGGATGCGGCCGTATTCTTCCTCATCGGAAAGCTGGTCAACCAGCGAGCGGATTTCGTCCTGGCTGTAGCGGTTGGCGGTCTCCACGCCCACGTTCTGGAAAATCTCATCCGCGTCATGCTCGCCGGGAGCGTGATGATGGTGATGATGATGCTCGTGGCCGTCGTGATCATGATGGTGCTCATGCTCGTCATGGTCATCGTGGTCATGATCGTGATGATGCTCATGGTCGTCATGGTCGTC
>CACYNZ010000390.1:3602-5894 GCA_902775835.1 uncultured Eubacteriales bacterium
TCGTGGTCGTCGTGGTCATGGTCATGATGATGCTCATGCTCGTCATGCTCATCGTGGTCATGGTCATGATGATGCTCGTGCTCATCCTCGTCCTCGTCATGATGATGATCATGATGGAGATCGATGGGCTTGCCCGTCTCGATGACTTCCATCATGAAATCGGGCTCCATGTCATCCCAGGGCGTGGTGATGATCCGGGCGCCGGGATGGGCTTCCTCGATGAGCAGGCGGCTCTTTTCCACACGGTCAGGCGTCAGCAGCTGCGTGCGGCTGAAGATGATAGTGGAGGCGGACTTTACCTGGTCCAGGAAGAATTCGCCGAAGTTTTTCATGTACATGCGGCATTTGCCTGCATCCACGACGGTGGCGCAGCCGCCGATCTCGAGTTCGGGATGACGCTTTTCAGCATCCCGGATGGCGGAAATGATTTCGCTCAGCTTGCCGACACCGGTGGGCTCGATGATGATGCGGTCCGGATGATACTGGTCCAGCAGGTCATCGATGGCCTTCTGGAAATCGCCGGCCAGGGTGCAGCAGATGCAGCCGGAATTGAGCTCGGTGACGGTGATGCCGGCATCCTTCATAAAGGCGCCGTCCACGCCGATTTCGCCGTATTCGTTTTCAAGAAGAATCACTTTTTCGTTTTTCAGGCTTCCCATCAGCAGCTTGCGGATCAGAGTGGTCTTTCCAGCGCCGAGGAAACCGGAAATGAGATTAACCTTTGCCATTTCAGTCGCTCCTTTTCTCTTGGATATGGATATCCATATCCGCCGGGATTATAACACTGTCTTCATGGGGAAACAAGAGATTTCCGGCAGGGAGTCTTACTATAATATGTGTCATTTTCCATGTCATTTTCAGGGCGTGTGCGCGCGGAAGGACGGATTGCATAAAACGGAAAAATGAGGTAGCATACTAAGGCATCAGCTTTCGGAACTGTTCCGGCAGGGAAGAAAAGCGGATGCGTCAGGAACGGACATCTGTCCGGGCCTGAACAACAATCAATGCAGTTTCCGAGCCTGCAGATCTAAAACGCTCTGTCATGAGCCGCAGGCCGTGCACATCTGTGCTAAGAGTCATACGGGAAACGGTATGGCTTTCCGTGGTTGAGAAGGAGACGGATGCATGAATAAGATTTCGCCCAGGGACCTGGCGGTCATGGCGTTCTGCCTTGTGCTGGGGCTGTTTTCCAAGCGGATCATTTCCCCGCTGACCAACACGCTGACGGACTTTTTCCGCATACCCGGCGGCAGTGCCGCCGTGGGACTGTCCATGGCGTTTCTGATCGTGGGGAAGCAGATGACAGGAGCGGCCTGCGCAGGTACCCTCATGGGATTTGTGCAGTCACTGCTGGCGATTGCCCTTGGCATGTCAGGCTATCAGGGCATCATGGCCGTGTTCAGCTATACGCTGCCGGGCGTGGTAATTGACCTGCTGGCCTGGAAAATGCGCAGGCAGGATCTGTTTTTCTGTTTCAGTGCAAGTATTCTCTCCTGCATGACCAGCGCCGTGGTGAGCAGCCTTCTGGTGTTTCACCTGCGCGGCGCCTCCCTGATGCTCTGGCTTCTTCTTGCCGGCGTATCCGGGATGATCGGCGGTTACTGTGCTCACATGGTTTCCGGTCGACTGAGGGTTCTATTGAAAACAGGAGGAATGCATTCATGAAAAACAGGAAAAATCTTATGATCATCGTTGCCGTTCTTCTCATTGCCGCCGCTCTTGGCGTGGGCATGTATGTACGCAACAGCCAGATGGCCGGGGAAGTGGCCGGAGCCATCACCCTGCGCTTTGAGGGAAAGGATATTCCCGTCACCATTGCCAGCCTTGACCGGGTGGACTTTGAGGGTGAAACCGTCAATGGCAAGGGTGAGCATTTCAGCCACAGCTACCGCGGCGTGGAGCTGAAAACGCTCCTGGAGGAGAAGAACATCGATGTGTCCGGGGTCACCGGTATCAAGGCGGTGTCTGCGGATCAGTTCGAGGCGGAGTATACCGGGGACGAAATGCGGGAAAGCGGTCATCTGTATCTGGCGGTTCAGATGGACGGCAAGGCCCTGGAAGGCATTGACAAGGGCACGCAGGGCGTGCAGGTGATCGTGTTCGGCGATGAGAACAGCAGACGCCTTGTGCGCAGTCTCTCCATTGTGGAAATTCAGTAAGCATGGCAAAGCCGGGATTTTCCCGGCTTTTTGTATGCGCATTTGAAGATTTTCGGTAAACTCTTTTTGAAAAATGAGTTGACAATAAAACGGATCATGCTAGAATCCGTAAACGGAATGCTTAATTTTGGTT
>CACYNZ010000391.1 GCA_902775835.1 uncultured Eubacteriales bacterium
CGGGACTTCCGGAGATGGTCTGAAGGCGGCCATGATTTCGCAGCGCGCCATCCTTGCGGAGGTCACGGGGCCGGTGCCGCTCTGCGTGCCGGGTGACAGGCTGCTGTCGCTTCTGCCCATTCATCACTGCTTTGAAATCTTTGTCGGGCAGATGAAATACCTGTATCTTGGGGCAACAGTCTGCATCAATGATGACATGAAAAACCTGATTCCCAATCTGACCAGATTCAGAATTACCATCGTGGTTGCGGTTCCGGCTCTGGCCAACATGCTGGCGGCATTGATTGCACGCGGACTTAAGGAACACACAATGGAAGAGGTCCGGCAGATGCTGGGCGGTCACCTCAGGCGGATCACGATAGGAGGAGCTTCCGCCAGCAGGGAAGTGATCGATACCCTCGGTCTTGCCGGAATCACCGTTTTTGTAGGCTATGGTCTTACGGAGACGGCGGGCGGATGTCTGGCCAACTGTGACGCATCCATCCGCCCGAGGGAAGCCGGGGCTCCCTATGTCGAAGGAATGGAAATGCGGCTGGAGGATGGCGAACTGTGCCTTCGCGGGCCCATGGTGATGCAGGGGTACTACAAGTCTCCGGAACTGACGGCCAGGGTCATGGAGGATGGATGGTTCCATACCGGAGATCTTGCGGAGATTACCGATGAAGGATACGTCATCATTCATGGACGGAAGGACAACATGATCAAGACGCCCAGCGGAGAGAAGATATATCCGGAGGTCTGGGAAAGCAGGCTTTCCATGATCGAAGGCGTTTCCGCTGCCATGGCTGCCAATGTGGACGGACATCTGACAGCCATTCTGTTCCTCAGGGAAGACACTCCGGAAAAACGGGCCAGTGTGATCCGGATGATCGATGCACTCAATGCTGAGCTGCCGGGCTATGAGAAAATCCTGGATGTACGCTTTCGCGAAAAGCCTTTTCCCATGACAACCTCCATGAAAATCAAACGGCGGGACGTCATGCGTGAACTGGTTGCCTCCGCCGGTAAAGGAGGCGCATCATCGGCTGAGAATGAAAAGCAGCGGCAGATCCTTGAAAAAGTCATGCGGGTGCTTCCGGGCGGCGTATCCGCCGGGATCGACGATAATCTCTATGCGATGGGGCTGGACAGTCTTTCCACCATCAGCCTTGCCCTGCTTCTGGACTGTGCTCCTGAAACGATTTATGCCTGTAAAACCATCCGCCGTCTGGCTGAACATCTGGAAACCGGAGCTCCCTGCACGTTTATGCCGGAGGCCGCAGGGAAGATCCGGGATGTCAACCGATACATATCAGTCAGGCCGGAGGCCCATGCCGGTCTTGGACATACTGTGCTGCTTACCGGATCCAGCGGATATCTGGGCTCGCATATCATGGCGGAGCTGGTGCGGGCCGGATACAGGGTCATCTGCCTTGTCAGAAGTGAAGAAAACCTGGACAGGGCCTGCCTGTACTACGGCTTTGCAGAAGAACGGAAAAAGGTGGAAACGGTTATCGGCGATCTGGAAAAAGAGTGGTTGGAACTGAGCATGGACCAGTATGGGAGCCTCTGCAGAGAAACGGAGACCGTCATACACGCTGCAGCTCTTGTCAGCCATGTGGGCAGTGCGGAAACGTCTTATCGGATCAATGTCGGCGGAACGCAGAATATCATACGTTTCTGTGCGCAGAGTTGTTCACCGCTCTTCCATATTTCAACCTACGCGGTAGCCGGCTTCGGGACGGATGTACCTCTCACGGAAGATCTTCTGGATATCGGTCAGGAAATAACCCTGAATCCCTATGTGCAGACGAAATACCAGGCAGAAGAGCAGGTTCTTCTGGCGCGTGACCAGGGCGTGGCATCCACGATCTTCAGGATTGGCAATCTGGGGCCAAGGGCATCGGATGGCCTGTTTCAGATAAATGCCGAATCCAGCGGCATGGCTGCACAGCTGAGGGCTTTCAGAAAAATGGGTGTGTTTCCGGAAAGCATGCGCGATGCATCCTATGACGACACAGCGGTGGACATGGCCGCGCGGGCCATTGTGCTTCTCGCAGAGGCGGACGGTGCTGGATATATATGGCATATCATGAATCCTTCGGTCAGGAGTATTGAACAGCTGACAGAAGCGAAAATGATCAGCGACCGGGAGTTTGCCGCCAGGCTTTCCGAGGGAAGTGCGGACCGGGACATTGCCATGCTTTCCGTTTACTACCGCATGGCACAGAGCGGATTCAACCAGCGGTTTGATTCCAACAGAACACAGAGCGTACTTGAGCAGCTGGGATTTGGCTGGAACTGATGCAGGGGGACAGAGTCATTCTGTCAGAAGGAGCATTATATGGAACTGAGCAAAAGTACACAGGAAGTGATCACACAGGCGCAGATGCTGCGTCTGGAAACAGGCGCGGAAAGCCTGTGTCTGGAACATGTTTATTACGGCCTTCTGCTTATGGCCAGTTATCTGGATGCACCCATGAATGCGGAGGAGTACCGGAAAGAGGCCAAGGAGCTTCGGAAATATCTGGAAACCAAGAACCGGAGCATTGCCAGTGCCAAGCATCAGCTTTCCAGGGATGCCAAAGAGGACAGCAGCCTGTTCGTTGACGCAAGGCCCATGCTCGGACGCGCGGCGGAAATGGCGGGAAGCCGGCAGATTGCACCGATGGATCTGGCCAAAGCGATCCAGGAGGATCCCAGCCCGACTATCCGGGCTCTGAACGGGCTGAAGATCCCCGCGCTGGAAAAGGAAGATGCAAGGTATTCGCCTGTGGTGCGGCCAAATCCGCAGCCCCAGCCTGTGAAGCCTCCGGTGCAGCCCGTGAAGCCGCCGGTGCAGCCTGTAAAGCCGCCGGTACAGCCTGTAAAGCCTCAGTCGTCGGTGTCGGGAACAGGCGTGCAGAATCATGATCTTGGTGACATTGTTGCCGCGATCCAGCAGCTGGACAGGCTGAATGTGCAGCAGAAGCCGAAACACAGGAAAACGCGGCTCGGTCTTATTACCTTCCGCGGCGGGCGCGTGTCTGCTGCGGTCCAGTATTTCCTTATATTCGGCCTGCTCCCCTTCGGTCTTCTGTTTGCCCTGCAGCACTTCACCGGGTATGTCTGCGCACCGCCCGGACCATGGGCTGCCTTCGGCGTGCGGGCCTTTGTGGTGCTCTGGGCATTCCTCATATGCCGCGGTATCGGACATGTCATCGGCTTTGGCAGCAGGTCCTTCGGCCTGTTTCTGCGGATTCTGATGACCAATGCTCTGGTTTTCGGGGTTGCCTGGGCGTACAGGACAGCATTTGAACTGCCGGAATACCCGGTCTGGATGAAGTATGTCTGTGGCGTTCTCGGCATAGTGATTCTTGCTTTGGGCACAGTTCTGTTTGAACGCCTGAAGTATACACCGGCTGAACAGAGAAAAAGGATCACGTACGGGAATTATACAGGACGCACAGGAAAGGTCATGTTCCAGATGCTGACGCAGCAGCTGATCCCGCCCGCACTGTTTCTGGGGATATGGTGGATCCATGGCAGTGCGGTTCCGGACTGGTCGCTCAAGGCCATGTGGATCGTCGGCTTTATCAGCGTATGGGGCACTC
>CACYNZ010000392.1 GCA_902775835.1 uncultured Eubacteriales bacterium
GAAAACTTGAATCCAAGTTACGATGTAGCGCCGTATACCAGACCGGTACGTACGGTGCAACGGGAGGGGTGAGGGCTTTGCCCTCCCTCTACCCTATTGGGCCTTCTTCCAGGCAGGATTGGTTTTTTCTGCCGGCTCTGAAAATGATTGAAAGTGTCAATGGGGTCACCGTACATTGTACCCAAATTGCAAGAGAAAATTCTGGCGAATTTGAATTGGAATAGCCTTAAAGAGATAGATCCAGTGCCGCCTGCCTGCACTGGAGATCAACTTTTCACTTCAGAGGAAAAATAAACATGTCTAACTGTTTCTTTTAGTAAAAAAATGGTTTATAATAGAATACCAGATAAGGCTGAACGTAAAGTTACATGTGAACGAATTACATAAGAAACGACGAACCGCCAGACCGACACAACCGAATTATCGATCCACACCTTTCATTTTCTGACGAGACCTGTCCATGCATCAGGAGTGAAGTGACATGCGCAACAGAAGGACCGAAAAGTACAGGAGTGCCAGTGTCATTGCTCGGGAAAAGAACTTGGCTGGTGACGCCATGCATAAAAGAAAACAGCGCAGAATCCTCCGCAGCGTGAGTGTCGTGCTGGGGTCTGTTCTTGCTGCTTTCATGTTTTTTACCCTTATGAAACCTGCCATCACTCTGGAAAAGAATGCCGGCCAGACACAGCCGGAACTTGTCTGCACGCTGGAAGAGCATACGCATACGGAAGAATGCTGGGGATATGATCACCCGGAATCTGAAGCTGTGTACGGAGTAAGCCGGGAAATGGCATGCTCCTTTGTTCAGCATGTGCATGATGAGAACTGCTATGATGAAGACGGCTTGATTATCTGCGGCCTGTCAGAAGTGTATTACCATGTCCATGACGAATTCTGCTATGATCATGGGACTCTGGTCTGTAAACTGGAAGAACATGCTGCAGAACCGGAGACTGAAGAGGTCAGGATCCTTGTCTGCGGCCAGGAAGAACATGCCGGCCATGTACATTCCCAGGACTGCTATACCACCATGTATTTCACGGATGAAGAACCGATCTGCGGGCTTGAGGAAGGCGGACCGCATGAGCACACGGAAGAGTGCCTGGGTCTGGTGCTGAACTGCGATATAGACCATGAGCATGCGGATGCCTGCTTCACCGTGGGCCTGGTCTGCGGCCTGGAAGCTGGACAGGGGCATGTCCATACTCTGGAATGCTATCCCTCCATCCGGGAACTGACCTGCGGGCTGGAAGAAAGCGAAGGTCACGTCCATACAGAGGACTGCTATGCGGTTCAGACGGTGGAAAAGGAACCTCACGTGCATACCGATGAGTGCTGGCAGGATGAGCGGCTCATCTGCGGGCAGACCGAAGTCTGGCCTCATCAGCATACGGAAGCATGCTGGCAGGAAAGCACCATCCTCATTTCCGGCGGGCATATTCATAACAGTGAATGCGTAAAGGTCCTCATCTGCGGCAAGGAAGAGCATGTGCATGCTGCTTCCTGCTGGAGCGGAAAGGCGGAGGACATTGAACTGCTTCTGTCAGAGTCAGGGACCCGGACAGAAGAAGCATCAGGAGAGAATGTACCCGCCCAGGCGGATCATCAGGCAGAAGAAGCGGAAACGGTGCAGCTGGCTGATGTATCTGAAGATGAAAACATGGAAGAACTTGTTTCTGAATCCCTGGCGGAAGAAGTTCTTTCAGAAAGCGTGCTGGTTTCGGAAGACGGATTGTCCGAGGATATGATCCAAAGCCTGGATGAAATAATTCTCGTGGAAGAAGAAGCCGACATGGATCAGGATGAGGACCTGGTAGAAGAGGACAACGATGGAAAAGAGGATGCTTCAGGTGAAAATCAGGAATCCACTGCATCAGACGGCAATGGTATGGAAGTACCTGAACACACTGAGACCATAGACAATGCCAATGTACAGGATAACAGTGACGTACAGCAGATGTCTGAGGAAACGAGAGAAAACGAGTCCTCTGGAGGTACGATTCAGAATATACAAATCCTGAGCCCTGAAACTGGCACGACGGAACCGGAAGATCCGGAAATGATTCAGGATGGCGGTAACGAAGAAGACGGGCAGCAGTCTGAACCGATTTTCGGCGACATTCACTTCATTCAGGAGTTTACCCGTCTGGATGAAAACCTGTTCTCAGTGACCCTTGCCGCGGATGATGGCGTGTATATTCCGGATCTTCTAGCCTTTGCGGGAATCGAGGCGGAAACGGTCAGCATATCCTCGGATATTCCTTTCCTCGAAATCGGAGAGGATACTTTCGTATGCCGTTTTGCCTTTGATGAAGGCTATGTGTATCTGACGATTGACGGCATGGATATCTCGGTGCTGTGCAAATATGCCCAGCCGGAATCGAATGCAGATGAAGTCGTTGAATCCCAGGATCCGGGCGCAAACGCGGCAGAGGGAACCGGGACCACTCCGGATGAAACAATTCCAGATAATACGGAAAATGCAGCCACAGACGACAACGGATCCATGGAAGGTCAGTTTGCGGATGTCGTGTGGAAGCAGAATATCACAGTTTTGGAAGAAGGAAGCTATGCAGTTGAGCTCGGTCCGGATGAAGGCGTACAGGTACAGGAAATTTTGTCTCTTGCCGGTATCAGTGCGGATACTGTGGAAATTACAACGGATATTCCCTTCATGGAAGTAGACGGGGATGCATTTGTCTGCCGCTTTGCTTTTACCGAGGGTACCGTGGTCATTCATGCGGGAGAACAGGAAATCCTGGTTCAGTGCCGGTTTGCCGGGAATCAGGAGAATGTGCCTGCTGACGAGGAAAACAATGACGCTGTGACGGACGCTGCTTCTGATCCGGAAGGCGCATCTGCTGAACAGGCCGGTGAGGTAACAGAAACCAATACGGAATCCGGCGTGGACGATGCTTCAGAATCGGAAGAAGTGCCTGCCGAACAGAGCGGTGAAGCTACAGAAACCAGTACGGAATCCGGTGTGGACACCGCTTCAGATCCGGAAACCATTCCTGCTGAACAGACCGGTGACAATACGGAAAACGTAGATGATCCGGAACATTCGGAAACCGCTGAAAACGGGGATGAAGGAGCAGAGGAAGCTTCAGCAAGTGGGGCATTTGAGAAAATTGAAGACAATCTCTATGCGCTCAGGATCGGACTGGATAAACCGGTATCTCTGGCATCCATTCTTGAAGAGATCGGAGCGGACTTGGAATCTGTCCGGATTTCAACCGACACGACTGAACTTCTGCTTGAAGACGGCGAGATCCGCTGCACCGGTGCGTTTGAAGAGGGCAGCATCCTGATAACCGCGGGCGATATAAATGTGACTATTCTGTGCACATTTGATTCCGGAAATCCGGAAGGCACAGAGGAAGCAACGGAGCAGGAATCCGCTGCGGATCCATCGGAAGTGACGGACGGAAATCAGGATCAGCAGGGCGAACATACAGATTCACAGGACGCGGAATCCGGGCATATCACGTATGTCCAGACGTTTGAGCTTCTGGAAGAAAACCGGTATGCCGTGGAACTCGGCCTGCTGGAAGGCGT
>CACYNZ010000393.1 GCA_902775835.1 uncultured Eubacteriales bacterium
ATATTTATCTTGGAATATCTGCAGAAATGACTTGCTATTTCCTCCGTTTAGAGTGATATATACACTACCCCAAGGGGAAAACACGAACGGAGGGACACCGCCATGACGAACGCCTACGAACTGAGAACCCACTTCTTCCTGGAAGACTACAACACCGCGATTCTGCGCGAAGACTTCGAACGCTTCTTCACTAAGACGAAGGAAAAGGTCACCTTCACCTTCAACGGCTGGGACGGCAAGAGCTACGACGGCGAGAGCCGCACGGCCAGCGTTTACCGCACGAGCATCCCCGGCTTTGAAAGCGTCCGGCTGATCAAGGTCGGCAAAGGCCTGCACTACATCGAAGAGGACCACGAGGTCCTGGAAAAGGCCACCGGCGAATACCACAAGGAAGCCAGCTGGCTGGTCGATGTGAAGAAGGCTTGAGGAGGCGCTGAGCATGGCAAAGACACAGAACGGCGTCATCGGAATTCCCGATGCCAAGGATAAGACCAGGTACACTTCCTGCCGGTACGAAATCACCTGCAACAAAGGCAAGAGCCGGAAGTATGGCCTGAACGGCGGGAAGATCGTCCAGCTGACGATCAGCGTGAACGGCAAGGTCACCACCAGCTACGACAAGGGCTGGATCACCGAGCCGGAAGACGAGCCTTCGCAGCTTGCGCTTTGCATCCTACTCTACAGCAACAACTGACCGCGACGAAACTAAAGATTTCCGGGAACAGCCCAGGCGGGCTGTATCTCGTACTGAAGGACCGCAGAGGTCTATTTTTTATGCCAGTAGGAGGTGATCGTTTGAAGAAACTGAAGCGCTACAAGCCTACCATGTTTAAGGCGAAGGATTCCCATTATGACAAGGAAGCAGCTGATTTCGCTGTCGCCTTCATCGAAAACCTCTGCCACACCAAGGGCACCTGGGCAGGCAGACCGTTTGAACTGCTGGATTGGCAGGAGCAGATCATTCGGGACCTATTCGGAATCCTGAAGCCCAATGGCTATCGACAGTTCAATACTGCTTATGTGGAGATTCCGAAAAAGAATGGAAAGAGCGAACTGGCAGCAGCTATCGCACTCCTTCTGTGCTGTGGCGACGGTGAGGAACGTGCCGAGGTCTACGGCTGTGCTGCGGACAGGCAGCAGGCCAGTATCGTGTTCGAGGTTGCCGCTGATATGGTCCGGATGTGCCCGGCGCTCAGCAAACGCGTGAAAATTCTCGCCTCCCAGAAGCGTATCATCTACAACCCGACCAACAGTTTCTACCAGGTCCTGTCCGCTGAGGCTTACAGCAAGCATGGCTTCAATATCCACGGCGTCGTGTTCGACGAGCTACACACGCAACCCAATCGGAAGCTGTTTGACGTCATGACGAAGGGCTCCGGTGATGCCCGGATGCAGCCGCTTTACTTCCTGATCACCACCGCTGGGACAGACACTCACAGCATCTGCTATGAGACGCACCAAAAAGCGATGGACATCCTGGAAGGCCGGAAGATCGATCCGACCTTCTATCCGGTCATCTATGGCGCTGCCGATAATGAGGACTGGACCGACCCAAAGGTATGGAAGAAGGCCAACCCGTCCTTGGGCGAAACCATCGGGATGGACAAGGTTGTCGCTGCCTGCGAGTCGGCACGGCAGAATCCTGGCGAAGAAAACGCATTCCGACAGCTGCGCCTGAACCAGTGGGTCAAGCAGGCGGTGCGCTGGATGCCCATGGAAAAATGGGATGCCTGCGCTTCTCTGGTAAACGAGGACGACCTGGAAGGCCGTGTTTGTTACGGTGGTCTGGACCTTTCTTCCACCACGGACATCACAGCCTTTGTGCTGGTGTTCCCTCCAACAAACGAGGATGACCGCTATATCCTGCTTCCGTACTTCTGGGTACCGGAGGACACGCTCGATCTCCGGGTTCGGCGCGATCATGTGCCATATGACGTTTGGGAGCGCCAGGGCTTTCTCATGACCACCGAGGGCAATGTCGTTCATTACGGTTTCATAGAGAAATACATCGAACGCCTCGGCGAGAAGTTCAACATCCGTGAGATTGCTTTCGACCGCTGGGGTGCAATCCAGATGGTCCAGAACCTGGAGGGCATGGGATTCACCGTGGTTCCCTTCGGGCAGGGCTTTAAGGATATGTCACCGCCAACTAAAGAACTGATGAAGCTGGTGCTGGAAAAGCGGATCGCCCACGGCGGTCACCCGGTGCTGCGGTGGATGATGGACAACATCTATATCCGTACCGATCCTGCTGGAAATATCAAGGCGGACAAGGAAAAGAGCACCGAAAAGATAGACGGCGCGGTGGCTACCATCATGGGGCTGGACCGTGCCATTCGCTGCGGGAACGACACGAAGGAAAGCGTGTATAACGACCGCGGCATTCTGTTTCTATGACGGAGGGATGATTCATGGGAAAACTGTCGAGCCTGTTTCATATCAGGGACAAGCCTCAGAACCGCACAGTTGGCAGCGGCTATGCCTTCTACATGGGCGGCACCACATCCGGCAAGGTTGTGACAGAACGCTCCGCCATGCAGATGACAGCGGTGTATTCCTGTGTGCGGATTCTTGCCGAGGCTGTCGCGGGATTACCGCTGCATTTGTACCGGTACCGCGATGACGGGGGCAAGGAAAAGGCCATAGACCATCCACTGTATCTGCTGCTGCATGACGAGCCGAATCCGGAGATGAGCTCTTTCGTCTTCCGCGAGACGCTCATGACGCACCTGCTCCTGTGGGGCAACGCCTATGCGCAGATCATCCGCAATGGCAAAGGTGAAGTGGTGGCGCTGTATCCCCTGATGCCCAACAAGATGTCGGTTGATCGGGATCAGGATGGGCATCTGTACTACACCTATCAGCGGTCCAGTGAGGAAGCACCGATTTCCGAAGGCACAAAGGTCATCCTGTCTCCCAAGGATGTGCTGCATATCCCCGGCCTGGGTTTTGACGGGCTTGTGGGCTACAGTCCCATCGCCATGGCGAAAAACGCCATCGGCCTGGCTATCGCTACGGAGGAGTACGGCTCTAAGTTCTTCGCCAACGGCGCTACGCCCAGCGGCATCCTCGAATACCCCGGAACGGTGAAGGACCCGGAGAAAGTCAGGGACAGCTGGACGCGGGGCTTTTCCGGCAGCGGCAACGCTCACAAGGTGGCCGTGCTTGAGGAGGGCATGAAGTACACGCCCATCTCCATTTCGCCGGAGCAGGCGCAGTTCCTGGAGACCAGAAAATTTCAGATCAACGAAATCGCCCGCATTTTCCGGGTGCCGCCGCACATGGTCGGCGACCTGGATAAATCGAGCTTTTCCAATATCGAGCAGCAGTCGCTGGAATTCGTGAAATACACCCTCGATCCCTGGGTAGTGCGCTGGGAGCAGTCCATACAGCGCACACTTCTGCAGGACGAGGAGAAGACACGGTATTTTGTGAAGTTCAACCTGGAAGGAGATTCGGAACTGAAATTGCAAGTTATGCCAAAAAACGTGGCGTTTCAGGAATATTCCACTCAGACGAATTGCCAGCTTACGGAATAACCCAAGATGAAGTTGAT
>CACYNZ010000394.1 GCA_902775835.1 uncultured Eubacteriales bacterium
CAGAGCGTTCTCCGTCAGGGAGACGGACAGCTTGCGGTCCGCAAGACGCGCGTTGAGGCCCTTGAGCATGAGGTCCACGATCTTGCCGATCTGTTCGCGGGTGAGCGGCTTGTAGTAGACAATCTCATCAATACGGTTCAGGAACTCGGGGCGGAAATGCGTCTTCAGCAGACGGTCCACCTGGGCCCGGGCTTCCTTGGTGATATCCCCGTCGGCAATGCCGTCCAGGATATATTCACTGCCCAGATTGCTCGTCATGATAAGAATGGTGTTCTTGAAGTCCACGGTGCGGCCCTGACTGTCGGTGATCCGGCCGTCATCCAGCACCTGCAGGAGCACGTTGAACACATCGGGATGCGCCTTTTCCACCTCATCAAAGAGCACGACGGAATAGGGATGACGGCGCACGGCTTCGGTCAGCTGGCCGCCTTCATCATAGCCCACATATCCTGGAGGTGCCCCGATGAGACGGGATACGGAGAATTTCTCCATGTACTCGGACATATCGATCCGGACCATGTTCTTTTCATCATCGAACAGGGCCTGGGCCAGGGCCTTGGCCAGTTCGGTCTTGCCCACGCCGGTAGGTCCGAGGAACAGGAAGGAACCAAGCGGACGGTTGGGGTCCTGGATGCCGGCACGGGAGCGGAGAATGGCCTCGGAAACCTTGCGCACGGCTTCGTCCTGGCCGATGACCCGCTCATGCAGCGTGTCTTCCAAGTGCAGAAGCTTTTCGCGCTCGCCCTCCATGAGCTTGCTGACCGGAATGCCGGTCCAGCGGCCCACGATACGGGCAATTTCCTCTTCCGTGACACGGTCGTGCAGCAGGCTGTCCTCGCCGCGGGATTTCTCCGCCGCAGCTTCCTCCTCGGTCAGCTCCTTGCGGAGTCTGGGGAGTTCGCCGTACTTGAGCTCGGCTGCCCGGTTCAGGTCATAGGCACGTTCGGCCTTTTCAATCTCCGCATTGGTCTGCTCGATCTGCTCGCGCAGGTGGTTGACCTTGGAGATGGCTTCCTTCTCGGCTTCCCAGCGGGCCTTCATGGCATTGAAGGTGTCACGGCGCTCAGCCAGTTCCTTCTGCACTTCATGCAGGTGCTCCTGGGTGAGCTCGTCGTCGTCCTTCTTCAGGGCGGCTTCCTCGATTTCCAGCTGCATGATCCGGCGGCGCACGTCATCCAGCTCTGTGGGCAGGGAATCGATCTCCGTGCGGATCATGGCGCAGGCTTCATCCACAAGGTCAATGGCCTTGTCGGGCAGGAAACGGTCCGTGATATACCGGTTGGACAGTGTGGCGGCGGCGATCAGGGCGTTGTCCTGAATCTTGACGCCGTGGAAGACCTCGTAACGGTCCTTGAGACCGCGCAGGATGGCCACCGTGTCCTCCACCGTGGGCTCACCCACAAGCACGGGCTGGAACCGGCGCTCAAGGGCGGCATCCTTTTCAATGTATTCGCGGTATTCGTTCAGGGTTGTGGCACCGATGCAGTGCAGTTCGCCGCGGGCCAGCATGGGCTTGAGCAGGTTGCCGGCGTCCATGGCGCCTTCCGCCTTGCCGGCACCGACAATGGTGTGCAGCTCATCGATGAAGAGGATGATCCGGCCTTCGCTCTTCTTGATCTCCGCCAGCACGGCCTTCAGACGCTCCTCGAACTCGCCGCGGAACTTGGCGCCTGCGATAAGGGAGCCCATGTCCAGGGAGAAGATGGTGCGGTCCTTCAGGCTGTCAGGCACGTCGCCGCGCACAATACGCTGGGCCAGGCCTTCCGCAATGGCCGTCTTGCCGACACCGGGCTCGCCGATAAGCACAGGATTGTTCTTGGTTTTCCGGGAGAGAATACGGATGACGTTCCGGATTTCGCTGTCACGGCCGATGACGGGGTCCAGCTTCTGGTGCCGGGCCATGTCCACCAGGTCGGAACCGTATTTCTTCAGGGCGTCATAGGTTTCCTCCGGATTGTCGGAGGTGACGCGGGTGGCGCCGCGCACATCGCTCAGGACCTTGAGGAATGTGGAATCCTTGTAGCCGAGATTATTGAGGATGTTTTTCATCCGGTCATTGGGCTTGTCACAGATGCCCATCCACAGATGCTCCACGGATGTGTACTCATCCTTCATCTGCTTGGCTCTGTTTTCCGCCTCCAGCATGGCCTTGTCCAGTTCCGGGGAAATATAGATCTTGTCCGCTTCACGGCCGGGACCGGAGACCCTAGGAATCCTGCCCAGCGCGTCAGTGAGCGCAGCGTCCAGGCTGTCCGTGGAATAGCCGCACTTGGTCAGCAGCTGACGGATCAGTCCGTTCGGGTCTTCCAGAAGCGCTTTTGCCAGATGCTCTTCGTCCACCTGCATGTGCTGATATTCTGTCGCAATCTGCCGGGCGCGGGTGATGGCCTCCACAGATTTCTGCGTAAAATGATTCATGCCTGCCATAGGAATCAGCTCCTTTGGAATTGGGGTTGGAAGGTCAACTGACTTTCTTTGACCTTCATGTGTATTCTACTCCAGTGAAAAAGAATGTCAAGTGGGAAAGTCAAAAAAAGTAAAATGTTTTTTCGGCCGCCGGCATCCGGCCTGATGACGGCATGAAAAAAGGGAGACCGGTCTGCGGTCTCCCGGGAAAAGATAAGGATTACTTGACTGCTTCGCCGTCCACATACAGGGTGTAGCCCTGGGTGTCGATCTGGCTCAGATCGCCTTCCAGCGAATCCAGATAGCTGTCGCCGGTCAGTGTCCAGGTGCTGCCGGCATCGAGCCGGAGGGAGGCAGAGCCGGTGGAACCGGGGTTTACGGCACCGGTGAGGGAGGAACCGGAAGCGAGCGAGATGGATACGGAGGAGTCCGCGTCCACGGTAATGTTCCCGCTAACGGTCTGCGCGTTCAGGTTCAGGACGGCGTGTCCGCCGTTGCTTCCGGCCTTGCCCCAGCTGTCCGCGGAGGCGGAGAGGAAGGTGTCTCCGGAAGAGATGAACTCCACGCCGGAAAGATTGATTTCCGTATTGACATTGGTGACGTGGAACATGTCGCCGGTCAGGCTGGTCATGGTGCCGCCTTCCATGCTGAACACGGAGCTGCCCTCCTGGGCGTCGCCGGACATGGACTGATAGATGAGCACATTGGTCTGGACCTTGGACTGGCCGTTCAGCTTTTCGTTATTGCCGCTGATAGTGACATTCCTGAGGGTCACGCTGTTGCCGCCTTCAATGACCACGGCTTCCGAGGAGGAAGCGGAAAGGTCAGCGTTTTCCACTGTGATGTCCGCGGTGGAATAGATGGCGGGGGAGCCGACGCCGGATGCTTCATAGGATCCGCCATATACGGACACGGTTCCGCCGCCCCGGTCCGAGCGGATGGCCGCGGAAGAGTTCCCGGAGGTGGATACGGTGACATTGGTGGCGTTCATGGCAGCGCCGTAATCGTCAGCAGCCTCTTCCGCAGCGGAGGAGCCAATGCCGAACAGGTGGAAGCCATCGCCGAAGAGGCCGTCATTGGCCCAGTCGGTGGCAGCAGCGCCCACGGTGACCATGGAGATGTAAT
>CACYNZ010000395.1 GCA_902775835.1 uncultured Eubacteriales bacterium
CGGCAGTGTGTCGGTGTCCGGCGGTAGCATGGCCGGAAACAGCGCAACCGGAGCAGGCGAGACCACAGGCTTCGGCGGTGCGGTTTATGTTGACACGGGTTTTGCTGTGGTGACCGGCGGCGTTATCGGCGTCTCTGGAACCAGCGGCACAGCCAACAGCGCTAAAAACGGCTCAGCGATCTACATCAGCAACGGTACCGGCAGCTTTTCCGGTGGCGTGATCAGCGGGAACGGTGTCACTGCCCAGGCGCTTTCCTTCACGATCACGAAAAACGGCGAGGAAAAGACGATCTACGTTGCCGGCGGCGGCGCGGTGTACGCTGGCGGCATCTCCGGCGACGTCACGCTGCTGAGCCTGTGCAGGCTTCTCAACGCAGTCAGCCCGATTCTCGCCTCCTGCCTGCTGATCCCCGCACATCCGCTGACAGCCCTGACATTCTTCTTCTCCATTATCATGATTCCCACAAGGGGATTTGACAACTTCCACGCCATGCATTACATATGCGCCGCTGTCTGCTGCACCTGCCTCATGTGCGGGGCCGGCATTGCCCTTGCAGCCCGTGAGCCCCGGAAAGTTCGTTCATGGATTGCGCTTGCGGCAGCGCTTGTTATCGCAATTCCGATTGTATATCCGCTCATCCCGGCACTGCCCATGATCCCGAAATTCGTGTCATCCGCCGGCCTGACACGCCAGGCCTACGATCCCGCCTACCTGACAAATGTCATTACGGATCCCGGTGACCGTCTGCACTTTGCCACGGATGATGTCTCATCCATTGATATCAGCCGCGGCATGGACTATGGCGCAGCATGCTATACCCCGTGGACCTGGGAGGCTTTCGGCAAGGAAGAGCTCAGGCATCTGGAAGAAAACCAGACCAAGATTATCTTTTTCGATGAAACCGCTGAAATCTGGGGATACAGACGCCAGGACTATGCACCGGAAATCTTTCAGTATCTGCATGATCACTATTATCAGTTCGGATACACCATCTGGATCCGCAGAAGCTATCTTCCCGAAACCATCAGAAGAATGCAGGAAGCCGGGATTGAGGAATATCTGATTTTTGAAGACCCCGTTCCGCTTTCGGAAGAAGCCGTGTCAGGCACCGCACCTGCCCATGATCTCCGTGCTTCTCTGGCGTTTGATGAGGAAACACAGCTGGAACTCATTGAGTTCTGGCCCCATCATCTGGATCCCGCCCATGATCTGCAGGTCTCCGTCATACGTCAGGATACCGGGGAAACCGTGGACTCCTGCACATTCACCACGAAATATGCCAAGGAAGATGTGATGAATCTCGTCTATCTCGAGAACTGTGTGCTTGAAGCGGGGATCAGCTATGAGATCTGCTTTTCCTGCCCGGATTCCTCGCTGGAGCTTGATGTGACAGCAGACGGTCAGCCCCGTCTGTCCCTTTCCGTCACCGAACCCTATTACGAGGAGGAATGGGACGATTCCTATGATTCCTACGACTGGGAAGAGGGCGTCTGAGCACCAGCCATTCCCATCGTATCTCTTTACACGTCCAGTTCATATCAGCAGCAGAACGCCGCCCTGCTTGTGCATGCAGGGCGGCGTTCCTGTTCAGAGACTATTCAATTGTTATCCGCTGCCTGTTATCTTCCGTACGCGTCCATGGCAAAGTAATACGGCTGTTCCGTGCCCTCATAATAGGCATCCCAGCCAACCACAATCTCTTCAAGCCAGTCCTCCGGCATATAGTAAATGCCGGTGAATCCATCTTCTTCCGGTTCCAGCCACAGACGCCAGTAATAGTCGTGCCCTTCCTCAAGCGGCACAGCGTCAAAAGTCAGCGTAGTGCGCACCGCATTGCGGATGTCCTGCATAGGCGCCGTGAAGCTCCCCTGTTTTGTATCCGTGGTTCCGTCCCAGAGTTCCACGCAGATCTGTCCCTTCCGGGCAATATCATGCGTCTCAAACTTGATGTCCAGGCGCTCCACGGAAGGCTTGCGCGCGTCAAAATGCTGTTCGATCGGCGACGACGCATCCTTCAGTTCCAGAACCCACTGTGCGTCATGAGCTTTCTGAATCCAGCTCGAGAAGGCAAAAGGCTGCTTCAGCATGGACCCCAGGCACAGCAGAGCCGGAACAATGAACAGGCACACGCCCGCAATGAATCTCAGGCGCAGCACGCCGATTTCCGCCTTTTCCTTTTCCTCAGGCTGCACAAGATACTTCGGATGCTTGAACAGTCCATTGACCAGGAAAATGGCGGAGATCACGGAAAACGGCAGGGACACATCATTGATCCTATAAATGTCCTGCATGCTCAGCGCAGCATTGTAGCGTTCACCGATCATGCCGGAAAGAATGCCCGCCCGCATCAGGTTCTGATCAATCTCATACTGCCAGAACCGAACGGTAAACCATACAAAGCAGAGCATCATCACAAGATCCAGGAGCCAGAACACATCACTGCGCCTGTGCATCATGGTGCCCAGCACCAGATACGGCACAGCCAGGATCAGCCACTGCGGATGCCACATGCTCAGACCGAAGGTCAGAAACATGACCAGGGAAAGGAAATACACCATCCACTGGAACAGCTCTGTCCGATTCCTGGGATCGGTGAAGAACGCCCAGGCGCATACCGCCACAAACCCAAGCATGACCAGGGAGATGGTCTGACGGAAGCCGGTGTCAAAGGATACATTGAAAATATATCCTGTGGCATTGAACCGCGTCACATCGCTGAGCATGCGCCGGTCCTGAAGATAGAAAAGCGTCTCCAGCGCAAACGGCACAAAAAATCCTGCGCCTTTGAGAAGGATCTTCCATACATTCTTCTCTTTCAGAAGAAGCATCGGCACGAAAATGAGCAGTGCAAAATATTTGCAGGTCATGGCAACGGCAAACGAAGCCACAAACCCCAGATCCTGATCCTTGAGATAGAAATAGGTGCCCAGCAGAATGAAGAACACCGTCAGACTGTCATACTGTCCGAAAATGAACTGGCTGAAAAAGGCAATCGGAGAAGCAGCAAATGCATAGGCGGCAATGCGGCTCTTGTTTTTGCTGAAACCGACCAGCATGCAGATCTTTTCCAGCAGCAGCGCACTCATGGCATACGCCAGGATCGGCAGGCCGGTGTAGTACAGCTGCACGCCGAACGGAACAGACGTGGTGACTTCCGTCTGTATGCCGAGAATCTTGAGCGGAAGATTCCAGATGGCAAAGAGAATGTACTGCGTGGGCATATACATGGCAGACCAGATTTTCGCTGCGACATAGCTGTAAAAATCCAGAATATGCCCGTTCAGCAGTGCAAAGCTTGCCCCGGCCGTATGCAGGATGTCCACCTGCTGAAAAAGGAGATGCGAAGCCAGTGCTATCAGCACAAACAGGACGGCATCAAACCATCGCACGCGCTCCTCATGCTCCTGCGGGGCCAGAATCCGCTTCCGGCTCATTTGGTTTCCTCCTTCGTTTCCGATTCAGGGAAATTGATCCGTTCCTCTTCCACGACAAGCGGCCGACGCATGACACGCTGGTTGATGGAGG
>CACYNZ010000396.1 GCA_902775835.1 uncultured Eubacteriales bacterium
TCTGATGGATCTGTGGGCAGAGTTCCGGCTCCTGGACATGGGCCAGCGGCTCGGACGGTTTATCACCCGGTACCGCGAAGCCTACTTTGTTCCCGACAAGCGCAGCATGCAGCAGATCTTCTCCTATAAACCCCGGCCTGGTGCTGAGGATGAAATCTATCGAAAGATCGGAGACATCACCATTTCCATGCGGGCGACGGATCACCTGAAGATGCCGGAGTGCATTATGAATCGCGTACTGGTCGGCATGAGCGAGGACGAGCAGCAGGTGTATGACCAGATGAAGGAACAGCTGATCGTCCAGATCAAAGGCAAGGAAATCGACGCGGTGAACGCCGCTGCCCTGTCCGGAAAACTGTGTCAGATGGCCAACGGTGCTGTGTACGCCGAGGAAAAGGATACCGTGCAGATTCACGACCGGAAGCTGGATGCACTGGAGGATCTGATCGAAGGCGCGAACGGCAAACCGCTGCTGGTGGCCTACTGGTTCAAGCATGACCTGAAGCGTATTCAGGAGCGGTTCCCGGCAGCAAGGGAAATCCGCACCAGCAAGGACATCACTGACTGGAATGATGGAAGGATCTCATTGGCGGTCATCCATCCTGCCTCCGCCGGACACGGCCTGAACCTGCAGGCGGGTGGCTCCACTCTGGTGTGGTTCGGCCTGACGTGGAGCCTGGAGCTGTATCAGCAGACCAACGCCCGGCTGTGGCGGCAGGGGCAGACCGCCTCTACCGTGGTAATCCACCACATCATGACAAAGGGCACCATCGACGTACAGATCATGCAGGCCCTGGAGCGGAAGGATAAAACACAGTCCGCGCTGATCGACGCGGTAAAGGCACAGCTGGGAGGCATACGATGACAAATACGGAACTGGAAATCATGCTGGATGCCGCCACATATCTGGGAGCACACAGCCAACCGCCACCGAACGGCACCGATACAGCTGTGGATTGGTGGATGGATGCAGCGGCGGACGTTGGCGCGATAGCCGCCAAGTGGGATAATCACCCGCTGGCCACAGCCATCCTGATCGCCATCTATGGTTACCTTGAAGAGAAAGCGAAGGCGGTGACGCCTTGAACGGATACCAGGCATTGGCGAACGGCATCATTGAACAGGCAGTGAAGGATTACCGGGAGGCTCTTCGCAGGCTAAAGAAGCACCCGGATGACAAAGCCGCTATGAAAGAGGCTATGGAGATGGAAGAATTCTTCCACTCTTCCTGGTACGGGGTACTGACACAGGTAGATCCGGATTATTTGATAGACAGATTGAGGAAGGAGACGGTGAAATGACCGCAAAGGAATATCTGAATCAGGCTTATTGGCTCGACCGCAGGATTGACAGCAAACTGGAGCAGCTGTCTGCCCTGAAGGATATGGCGACGAAAACCACATCAATCATGAGTGATGATGTTGTAAGCCATACCCGCAATGTGCACAGCATGCAGGACGTGATTGCGAAGATCATCGATATGCAGGCAGAGATCAATGCTGACATTGACCGGCTGGTGGATTTGAAGCGGGACATCATGCAGGTGGTGAAAACCGTGGATGACCCGGAGCTTCAGACGCTGCTGGAACTGCGGTACCTGTGCTTTAAGGACTGGCAGGATATCGCCTACAGCATGCACTGCACGGAGAGCAATGTGTTCAAGGTGCATTCCAAAGCGCTGCAGGCGGTGAAACTGCCGAAATTGGGTAGTGAATTCCAGTGAATTCCACTGGATTCCAGTGACCTCCCTATGATATGATAGACTCAGCAAAACAGGATCGAGAGAGCCTCGCGGGGACACACCCGGCGGGGCTTTTCTTGTATCCGGACAAGGAGTTGAAGCACATGCTTTTTACCAGCGAACAGGTGTCCGCCGGACACCCGGACAAGATTTGCGACCAGATCAGCGACGCCATCGTGACCGACTGTTTGAAGCACGACCGCAACAGCCGTGTGGCGGTTGAGGCCATGATTAAGGACGACCATGTGTATGTGGCCGGAGAAATCACATCCAAGCATGAACCGAATATCAGCTGTCTCGTGCGGAATGTCCTTCTGTTTACCGAGCCGGAACTGTATGAGAGCTTCAAGCTGGAAACGCAGATTTCCAAGCAGTCCGGTGACATCGCTCTCGGTGTGGATAAGAAGGGCGCTGGCGATCAGGGTATGATGTTTGGATATGCTACCAATGAAACCCGGAAAATGCTGCCCATGCCATTCGTACTGGCAACAGAAGCCATTGAAGGGCTTGATATCAAACGGCACCCAGGTCTCCTGCATGATGCGAAGGCACAGGTGACCTATGATTACCGAAAGCACCGGATCGACACTTTCCTGATGAGCGTGCAGCACAAGGAAGACGTGGAACCCGAGGATGTGTTCCATCTTTGCAAACGGATCATGGAGAATGTGGCGGAAGGCCGCAGCCTGAATAAGGATTTCCGAGTGCTGGTGAATCCTACCGGGCGATTTGTGACCGGCGGCAGCTTTGCTGATACAGGTGTCACCGGACGGAAGATCATGTGCGACACCTATGGCGGTGCCTGCAGGCATGGCGGCGGTGCTTTCTCCGGAAAAGATCCGACGAAGGTTGATCGGAGCGGCGCGTACATGGCCCGGAAGATTGCCAAGGATATCCTGCGGCATGGTTTCGCCCGGCGCTGTGAGGTGCAGCTGGCCTATGCCATTGGTGTCGAGGAACCAGTCAGCATTTGCGTAAACACATTCCATACTGGCAGGGTTCCCGCTGTGTATCTGGTCAATTGGATTCGAAAGCACTATGACCTGACGCCCACCGGGATTATCTCTTCCCTGGGGCTGCGAGATGTCAATTATGAGCACACTGCTACTCTGGGACATTTCTGGCATCAGTACATGCCATGGGAAGAATGATTGACTTTATTTCCATTGTGTGCCCACAGCCCGTTGACTTTATGGGCGTTCAGAGTGAGTAATGGCATGCAAAAAACGCAAAGGAGGTTTTTCTCATGACCATTACGACGAACACGACCGACCGCAAGGCGCTGGCAAAGGCCATCGCCGAAGAACTGGGCACCACTGCCCGCTACATGGGAATGCCCGGCTGCGGGTACCAGGTTGGCGACTATGTTGTCGACCGGGACGGAAACATCACCGGAGAAAATTTCGAAGCCCTGCGGGATTTCCTGGCGCGAAACGACTACGAGCTTCCGGATCAGGAAGCGCCCGCAGAGACACAGCCTGATGACGAGCGCGAAGAGGAAGCGCCTGCTGATTCAGATGCGGAGCCCATCACCCAGATGGACATTTCGATTCCGGCGCGTGATGCGACAGTGACACAGCTGAAGAACCTAATCTTCATGCTTCACAGCCGCCAGACCTTGATCAACCGCATGACCGACAGTGACTGCCTGAACATTCCCGACATCCTGATCGACAGGCTGCAGGAAAGCACACCGGAAACCCTGGAGGATCTCACCAGCCTGCTGGACGATTCCAGAGCGGTGGCCGAACTGACCGGA
>CACYNZ010000397.1 GCA_902775835.1 uncultured Eubacteriales bacterium
CCGATCCTGTAGTCCTTGAACGCCCCGATGAGTCCCACCATGGGCATGTAGCTGAAGAGGATCAGGAGTATGGCAGCGGGCAGGAACATGAGGTACTGCCAGCGGTATTCACGGACCCGGCGCCAGGTGCGCCGCCGTTGTTCTTTTTTGTCAAGAGACTGCATCATGGAACAGCATCTCCTCTGTCGGTCACGCAGTGCAGTTTCAGAATCCATGTGTATTATCTATGACTTTTTTGCCAGATACTATATGAATTTGTTTGCTGAAACAGTGAATTCTTTGGTTTCCGCCCCCCTGCGCTCCGGAAATCTTTTTCTGTGAAGTGTCCGGACCTGACCTGTGAGAGGGTACTGCGGCAGGGAAATGCGGCAATTGCCGGGAAGGGGAAAATATAGTAGAATCTCTCTGCCAGGTCTGCGCGGAAGCGTGCGCAGCATGTAAACATCTGAATACCGGGAGGACAAAATCATGATCAAAATCTATGGAATGCCCACCTGTCCCTACTGTGACTATGTGGAGGAGCAGGTCCGGGGCCGTGAGGACGAGTTTGAGTACATCAATATCGGGGAGCATATCCGTTATCTGAGCGCGTTCATGCGTCTGCGGGATACCAGCCCCGTGTTCGACCACTGCAAGGAGATCGGCGACGTGGGCGTCCCTGCTTTCGTGTTTGAGGACGGCCGCGTGTCCATTGATCCGGCTGACGCGGGACTGATCGAGTACGGCACGCCCAATGCCTGCTCCGTGGACGATCACAGGAATGGGAGAAAGGGCTGCTGACATCCGGTATGGAAACCATGAGGGAGAGAAAAAACACCGGTGTTTCCCGGCCGTGCATGCGCCGCTGATCCTGCTTTCGCTTGTGCTCCTGATGCTCGGCAGTGCTTGCGCGGAAGGCGGGATCGACTACTCTGACCCGTACAACTGGGCATATTACGGCATCGGGGAGGGGAAGGAAGCGGACCTGTTCCTGATCTGTCCCACCGTGGACAGGAAGGACGAGTATCTCATGTCCATCACGGATGAGGAAAACCGCGCATCCTTTCTCGGCGCGCTGAACATGGAGCGCGGCATCTATGAGGACAGTGCGCGATTGTTTGCGCCATATTACCGCCAGGCCACCATGAAGGCTTCCAGCCTGCCCGCCGAGGAGTGGGACCATTGGACCGAGGAAGCCTTCCGGGATGTGTCGGACGCGTTTGCATATTACCTGGAAAACGAGAACCAGGGCAGGCCCATCATCCTGGCGGGCTTTTCCCAGGGCGCGGACATGTGCTACCGCCTGATGGACAAATATTTCGGCGATGAGGAACTCTTCAGTCGTCTGGTGGCGGTGTACGCCCTGGGCTGGCCCTGCCCCCGGGAAACGGCTGAGAGATGCCCGCAGATCGTACCGGCTTCCGGGCCCGACGATATCGGCGTGGTGATCAGCTTTGAATGCGAGGCTGAGGATGTGACGGACACATTCGTGTACCCGGCGGGCGGGCGTTTTCCATCAATCCCCTGAACTGGAAAACGGACAGTACTCCGGCGGACAAAGCCGAAAATCTCGGCGCGTGCTTTACGGATTACAGCGGAAACATCAGGCGCGAGGTTCCGCAGCTCTGCGGCTGCTACCTGGACATGCCGCGCGGCACGCTCAAGGTCACGGACGTGGACAAGGCGGACTATCCGCCGGTGGTGCCCGGGCTGCCCGAAGGCGCCTATCATGTCTATGACTATCAGTTCTTTTTCCGGAACCTGCAGGAGAACGTGATGCTCAGACTGCAGACATACCTGAGCACGCAGTCTGAGGCGGATGCCGCGTAAAATGTTTGTAAATACACAGCCAGGCAGGCATCTGCATGTGAAAGGAGAGATTGTCCTATGTCTGAAAGCAGTATGGGTTTTCTGAAAGAACTTCTGATCGCGGTCCTGTTCCTGTGCCTGGCCGGGTTCCTGCTCCGGCCCGCGCATGGCCGGGCAGAAGCGGCCACGGAGAAGATGCCCGTTCCCTTCGGCACAGCGTCCGCGTCATCCCCGTACTTCGCAAAGCCCTGCAATGAGCGCCTGGCCTCCCTGCCTGAATGCCTGATGAAGATGGCCGAGGGCGGTTATTCCTGGGAGTATGACTATGTCTCCGGCAAGCCGGCCTATGCGCTGACGCTCATGGACTATGCCAATATCTATTCCTATATCCACACCCATGACCTGGACCCCGAAAAGGTGCGGGAAGTGCTCTCCGACGCGTCGCAGATGGTGCACCGCCGGGCGTTCACGCCCGAGGAGATTGACCTGCTCCTGGGCGATGATCAGGCGGCGGCCATGGCACATTTCGCGTCCCCCGGCACCATTGTGATCGGCGAAAAAGGCTACAGTCCGAAGTGGATGTACGATCATACCCTGGAAGCCTGGAAGGCCGAGGGCATCACGCCGGAGATGGTTCTGGCAGCGGCGCCCGGATATTATAACGCGCTGTTTGTACAGGAGGCCGCGGACGCGTTCAGCCGCAAGATCTACGAATTCACCTCCGAGGTGGTTCCGGTCAAGTGGCATCAGTGGAAAAACGGCGACGTGAAGCCGGACGGCACCGTGGAGGAGCATGCGGAGGAAGCCGGCGTCATGCTCGATGTCATGGAGTTCTGTCAGTATCCGGACTATCCCACGGGCTGCGAGAGCGTATCATTGTACATGCTCCTGAGCTATTACGGCGTGGACGTGAGCGTGGAGAAGATCTACGACCTGCTGCCCATGGGTGCCCAGCCCTATGATGACGATCAGGGCGTGCGCCACGGCGCGAACCCGGAGCGCGAGTTCGTGGGCGATCCGCGCAGCGAGTACTCCTACGGCGTGTTCAATGAGCCCATTGCCCAGGTGGCGGAGCAGTTCCTGCCCGGTGCCCTGACAAAAACCGGCGCTTCAGTGGACGACATCAAGTCTGTGCTCGACACCGGAAATCCGGTGCTGGCCTGGTACGTGTCCGCGCCCATGCGCGAGATCATGTACCGCTGGAGCTGGCTGGACGAGAGGGGCGAAACGGTGCACTGGCCGGGCGGCGAGCATGCCGTGGTGGTCTGCGGGTATGACGATACCTCCATTACCTACCGGGATCCCAATGCCGGGACCACGGTGGTCATCGACTATGACACGTTTGAAAAGAGCTTCCTTGAGCTTGGCGGACGTATTGTGTATTACGATATCCAGCACTGATGGAATGCATGGAAAAGGGGACTGTGAAATCGAGGTTTCGCAGTCCCCTTTGCATTGTCTCATTGTCAGGCACGGATCACTCGATCGGCTCCAGGTATTCCGAGAGAATGTATCCATACGTATCCTGGTAGACGCACAGCAGGAAGCCGTCTGTTCTGCTCTGGTCCGGGAAGGCGAGCACGCTGGCGCCGAGCGGCACTTTCGCAAGCCGTTTTGCGGACTTGGACGGCTTTTCGCGCAGGGAAACATAGCTTTTACAGTTCGCGACGCGCATGTTCGGGCCC
>CACYNZ010000398.1 GCA_902775835.1 uncultured Eubacteriales bacterium
CAAAAAATGGGCAGCTGTCATCATTTCCCTCCTGGTGATTTCCCTCGGTCTTTCTGCGGTCAGTCTCGCCGTAAGTCTCAGACAGCCTCAGAAACAATCCAGCGACATCCAATATGTGCTGTATCTCGGGACCAACGACAAGGATACCAACCAGCCCGTGTATCCGCCTGAGGAAGCCAAGGAAAAGGCCAAGGAAATCCTGATCCGCAATTTTGGCGGCTATACCATCCAGGAAGCAAACGGCGGCTGGATCGATGATGAGAACACGGTTTATCAGGAATACACCCTTGTCATTTATCTCAGCGACACGACCATCGACAAAGTGCACGCAGCAGCCGATGAAATGATACGCACCTTCAATCAGTCTTCCGTTCTGATTCAAGCCAATGAAACAAAGACCGAGTTTTATGCCGGCGTCAACTGAAACAGTCATGCAAGCATGTCATGTGTCCACCCCGGCCGATCAGAATCAGCCGGGCCGACGCCTGTTCCCGGACTGAAAAACCCTCATCCAGTTCCATACCGGATGAGGGTTTTCTATATAGTTTTGTTCCGGTCCGCGTGATCACTGCCCGGGAACGGAAAGCCTTCTGATCACGGCCAGTTCCCCGTTTCCGTCAAACACGAACCACAGAGGACTGTCGAAAAAGCCAGGGCCGTTTTCCTGTTCTTCCTCTGCGTATATATCCATAAACTCACCTGCGGTATGCACAGCCGGAGGACAGGCTCCGTCCCATGCCCCCGGGCCCGCTTCATCCAGAAACAGCATATGCTCCCGGACCGGCAGGCGGCATATACCGGCCGTATTCCAGGCATGCCCGTCGGCTCTGCGGTAGTTTCCGTTCCCGTCATCCTCAAGCCACACCGAACCGTCCCCGAAGTCTGTCTCTCCGAGATTGAATACGATGCAGCCACTGACCTCATCCACGGACTCAATCCGGATTTCCCTGCCCTGCGTATAGATCCCGTCACCGGCATTCAGACTCAGGATCTCCTCCCGGTCAAATATTTCAGGCACGATCCACTCCACGGTAAGCATCTTTTCTGAAGCATCACAGGCCAGAATTCTTCCCTGCACTGCCATGCAGACCGGATTCTCCGGATGAAAGGAAACCGCCAGGGCAGTCACCGTTTTCTCGGCTGCAGCACAGGAAAGCATCAGGCACAGACAGACCAGCATCCATCCCATCCTTCTCATTCCGCTTCCCTCCTTCTCTCTGCCGGCATAGTTTCAGCCCCTGTCCATCTCCGCTCTGAGCAGCCCGCGGACATGTTCCACTTTTTCCAGAGCCCTGTTCACTCTTTCCTCTGCATCGCGGATTTTCCGCTGGACCATCATGTCGGCAAACAGCCCATCCATGAAAAGATCCGCAAACCCCAGAAAGCCGTCCAGCGCTTCATCCAGTTCCCCTGTCAGATTCACGTCCTGCAGTTCACGCTGCAGCCGCCGCATTGCCGCACCGGCTTCATCCATATGTTCCCTGGCCGTGCGCATCCTCATCCGCTTGATCAGCGTGGCAGGAAGACCTCCACCGATGATGTCGTATACGCCCCAGTTCCCTGCACTTTTCAGGTCCCCGTGCGCCTTCAGAAGACATACGTGCGCGTGCTGCGCAGCCTCGTATGCCTCGCTGAGCTCCTTCATCCTCTTCCCTTCCATCATGGGCACTTCCTTTCCCGGACATTCCCGCCGTCCGCATCATCAGTATACCGGACTTTGCAGAGGCGTGAAAGTGAAAAAACTGACAACTGAGGCAGACTTTATGACAATTCAAAAATCCACGCCTTCCTGACAGGATCAGGCAGGCGTGGACAAATTGCTCTTTCCGGAAAGACGCGTATGAACATGTCAGGCTTCCGTCACCTGGCGCTCCGTCCTGCAGCCGGTCACCACATAACCGGACCGGCGTACCGCTGTTCTGAGCATGTTTTCATCCGGCTCCTGTTTCAGCAGTACATGCGCTTCATGGTCTGCAAGACTGACTCTGGCCCAGGTGCCCTCAAGACTGTTCAGTGCGTTTTCAACGCTTCTCGCGCATGCATCGCAGGTCATGCCGCCGATTTCCAGGGTTACGGCGAAAGGATAATGCGACCGGTTCCGATCCGAAACCCGAAGCTTCCGAACCGTCTTTTCATGCTCTCCGCAGCATGCGCTGCCCTTTCTGGTCCGGCGTGCCGCCTGCACCGCGCCAAAGATGACGAGTGCCGCCACCATCAGAACAATCCCTGTTTCCATGATCTTGACTCATGCTCCTTTTCCCTGTGTCCGCAGGTCTGGCCGCACGCCGCGCAGCAGCCCGCACATCCGGACTTCCCTTTTGTACGCAGACGGATCCAGGAGACAGCAGCTGTGCCGGCGATCACAAGAAGGATCACAATGTCCCAGATATTCATGTTCCAATACCCTGCCTTTCCCCGGCCATGCACCGGCAGTCCGGATGCACGCGCCGGGCAGCTTCCCGTTTCTCAGCCCAGTCCCAGCGCCATGCCGATCAGGCGCACAATCAGGGCCATGACCCAGGCAAGTGCACACTGCCATATGACTACAGAAACCGCCCATTTACTGCCGAGCTCCCTGCGTATGGAAGCAATCGCCGCAACACAGGGCGTGTACAGAAGGCTGAACACCAGCATACATGCAGCTGTGAGCTTTCCAAGGCCTTCCATTCCGCCGGCAAACAGCATCTGCATGATGGATACAACGCTCTCCTTGGCCATAAAGCCGCTGATCAGAGATGTCACAATGCGCCAGTCACCCATGCCGATCGGACGCATGATCGGTGCAACGGCCCCGGCAAGCACAGCCATGATGGAGTTCTCGGAAGTCTCCAGATAATTGAACCTGAAATCAAAGCTCTGCAGGAACCAGACGATCACGGTGGCGACAAGAATCACGGAGAAGGCTCTCTGCAGAAAATCCTTGGACTTTTCCCATAAAAGCTGCATCACGCTCCGGAAGCTCGGCATCCGGTAGTTGGGAAGCTCCATCACAAACGGAACCGGTTCACCCTTGAAAAGCGTTTTCCTGTACAGAAGCGCCACGAAAACCGCGGTCACAATGCCCAGAAAATACAGCCCTGTTATGATCCACCAGCTGTTCCCCGGGAAAAAGGCATCCACAAAGAATCCATAGATGGGCAGCTTTGCCGTGCAGCTCATGAACGGCGTAAGCAAGATGGTCATCTTCCGGTCTCTGTCGCTGGGCAGCGTCCGTGTGGACATGACCGCCGGAACACTGCAGCCGAATCCGATCAGCATCGGAACAATACTGCGGCCGGACAGACCAAGCCTGCGGAGAATCTTGTCCATGAAAAAGGCCACTCGGGCGATATACCCGCTGTCCTCCAGAATCGACAGGAAGAAAAACATGGTGACAATCACGGGCAGGAAGCTGAGCACGCTGCCCACGCCTTCGAACAGGCCTTTCAGGACCAGACTCTGGATCGCGTCATTGACGTTTGCCTCCATC
>CACYNZ010000399.1 GCA_902775835.1 uncultured Eubacteriales bacterium
CACCATGTCGCCCAGGGAGTTTTCAAACAGGATATTGCGCAGCACCAGCTGCAGGGGATATTTTTCGGCGGACTTGAGATAGATCAAGGCGTTGAAGTAGCTGTTCCAGTGATTGACCGCGTAGAACAGGACCATGACGGCGATGATGGACTTGCTCAGCGGGAGCACAATGCGCAGGAAGAACTGCGTGTTCCCGGCGCCGTCCAGGGTGGCCGCCTCCAGGAGCTCATCCGGAATGGTCTGCTGGAAGAAGGTGCGCGCCACGATGAAGTTCCAGGAGCTGACAGCGGCGGGCAGGATCAGGGCCCACATGGTGTTGTACAGGTTCAGCTGGATGACCAGCAGGTAGGTGGGGATCAGGCCGCCGGAAAGGATCATGGTGAAGGTAATGCCCATCATCAGGAAATTTCTGCCCACCAGGTCCTTCCTCGACAGGGCGTAGGCACCGGGGATCGTGATGGCCACGTTCACGGCCGTGCCCACAAGCGTGTACAGGATTGTGTTCCGGTATCCCGTGAAGAAGGAGGCATAGTCCAGAATCCGCCTGTAGCCCTCCAGTGTGAAGCTGGCGGGCCAGAGCACCACCCTGCCGGCGTAGACCGCCGTGGGATCGGAGACGGACGCGATCACGATGAAGTACAGGGGATAGGCCACCACAAGCAGGCAGAGGGTCAGGATGACATAGTTGACGGCGTCAAAGACCTGGTCTGCCCGGGAGAGACGGATTTTTGCCGTTGCATGTTTCATCCTCGATCACCTCTCAGAACAGGCTTGAATCGGTCACTTTCCTGGACACGTAGTTCATGGTCAGGATCAGGACCAGGTTTGTGACGGACTCAAACAGGCCCACGGCCGTGGAAAAACTGAACTGCGCCTGGAGCAGGCCGCGCTTGTAGACATAGGTGGCAATGATCTCGGAGGCGGACAGGTTCAGGGAGGTCTGCATGAGGTAGGCCTTCTCAAAGCCCACCGACATGACCTTGCCGGAATTGAGTATGAACATGACCACGATGGTGGGCAGAATGCCCGGCAGGTCCACGTGCAGCACGCGCTGGAACTTGCTGGCGCCGTCCACCACGGCGGCCTCGTGCAGTTCCGGATTGATGGACGCCAGGGCGGCGAGATAGAGGATGCTGCCCCAGCCCGCGTTCTGCCAGATCTCGGAGCCGATGTACAGCGGGCGGAACCATGAGGCCTCGCCCATGAAATGAATGGGCTGCCCGCCCATCCATTGAATAATGAAGTTCACAATCCCGCTGGAGGGCGAGAAGAACAGGCTGATAATGCCCACCAGGACCACGGTGGAAATGAAGTGCGGGGCATAGATCACGGTCTGCACAACCTTCTTGTAGCGCCTGGAGGGCAGCTGGTTGAGCAGAAGAGCCAGCAGGATGGGCACCGGGAAGGAGCACAGAAGCGTTCCGACGCTCACCGACAGCGTGTTGCCCAGAAGCTGCAGAAAGTCCGTGGCGGAAAAGAAGCGCTCAAAGTTTCTGAACCCCACCCAGGGACTTCCCAGAATGCCCTTTGTGGACTTGAAGTTCCGGAACGCGATCTGGATGCCGTACATGGGATAGTATCGGAAGATGAGGAAGTAGGCGACGGTGGGCAGCAGGAACAGGTACAGTTCCCAGTTCCGCCCCAAGGCGCGTGCCCACTGCCGGGCAGAGCGCCGGGGGAGGACAGACCCGGACGGGTTTTTCAAGCGCATACACTCCTCTCTGTTCGGTTTTAACTGAAAAAATGTTCTCCTTGGCCGGAATATAACCAGAAAACACCGGATTTGCAATCTTCAATTCTTGAAAACATGTTCAGCATTTGAATGCATGTAATGCAGATGCCCCGTTTTTTCCAAAAACCGGGACCGGATTCAAATCTTGTATATGCAGGCGCGGGCAGGTATAATCTGCATAAAGAGGTGTCCTGCATGCGCAACCGAATATTTCTGAAATATATTCTTTCCTATGCCCTTGTGCTGTTTTTGCCGATTCTGCTTCTGTATTTCTTTTTTGACGGCGCCATCATCCGGCGGTATTCGGAGGAGATGGCGGCCAATGACAGCAATATGCTCACCCAGCTCCGGGATACCCTGGATAACCGCTTCCAGCAGCTGTTCAACCTGTCCTACGCGATCCAGAACACATCGGCCCTGAATCCCAGGAACATCGGCGACGACATCGTGGCGCGCCGCAATGCCATTGCCCTGCTCGGTACCTACAATTCCATTACGGAGCTTCCCCAGACCATCCTCGTCTACCGCTCGGGGGATGATGTGTGCTATACGGCCACGACGGCCATCACCACGGAAAAGCTTTTCGGACAGCAGCTGGTGTATGCCGGGCATGATCATGAAGATTTTCTGCGCACCGTGGACGCGTCTGACAGCATTATCGTGTGGCCGGTGGATTCCGTGGCCCAGTTCGGCGGTCAGAGCACGGAGTGTCTTACGGTATTCATATCCGTGGGGGCGGGCAATGTCCGCCCGAAGCAGCGCACCGTGTTCGTGATCCCCGCCGCACGCATTTTGGACCCCATCCGTGCGCTGTACGGGGAAGAGACCGCGGTCATGATCACGGACAAGGAGGGGAATCCGGTGATTTCCACCGGCACTCTCTCCGAGGATATGACCCGGACTGTGTCCGCGTCCGACGGGAATGTAGCCGCAGGTGATCTGCCGGAGTATGACATCTCCTCCACCGCATCCCGGATCATGGGCTGGAAGTATACGGTATTCCGTCCGCGCTCCGTCCTGGAAGGTCCGCTGCACGGATACCGCAGGCGGGTGATCCTGCTCATGTCCCTGATCTTTCTGCTCGGCGGGGCTGTGATCTGGCTGGTGAGCTGGAGTCACTACAAGCCCATCCGGGAACTGGCGGAAAAGGCGCGGGCCTATGCGCGGGGCCGGGAAGCCGGGAACGAAATGGAACAGGTGGAGGCTGTGCTGGAATCCCTGTCGGACGAGAGCCGGTTTTACCGGGTATCCCTGGAAAACAGCACGGAGGGCCTGAGACAGAACTGCCTGACCCGCCTGCTCTCGGATGCCGGGCATGCCCGGGAATGCCTGGAAGAAATGCGCGGGTATGGCGCGTTTACCGAGCCCGGCGCATATTGCCGCGTACTTGCTCTGGAAAAGAAGAGCCTGCCGGCAGATTACGCGTCTTCCGCGCTTTTGTCGGAAATCCTGTCCGGGTCCCTGGAGGTCACCGAGGCCCTGGTCTGTGAAAACCCGCCGGACAGCGACATGCTGGCCGTGATCCTGCAGTACGCCCGGCCAAGCCGCGGAAGTGAGGAGGAAGTCCTGGACTTCCAGAACCGTCTTGAGCAGCGCATCGGTCAGGGACTGGCCCTGGGCGTCAGCCAGAGCGTTCCCGCGGAGGAGCTGGCGGAGGCCTGCCGTCAGGCGGTGAGCGCCTGCCGCATGAGCCTGATCCGGGGCAAGGGCCCGGCTGTGTTCTATTCCGATGATA
>CACYNZ010000400.1:0-3461 GCA_902775835.1 uncultured Eubacteriales bacterium
ATGCTGACCAGCTTCATCCGCGATGCCCTGGTGCTCAAGCCCAACGGCGGCATCGGCCGCATCAACTATATCGCCAAGGATTACAGTCCTGAGACCCTGTGTCAGGTCATTTCCGAGCATATCGGCGTGCGCGTGGAGAAGTACATTCTCTTTGATTTCAGTCAGATCCAGGATATCATCGACTATATGGGCGGTGTTTCCATCGACATCACCGATGCCGAGTCCACCTATCTGACGCGCTACGCGATTCACAAGGATGCCACACAGCCGCGGCTGCGCGGTGCTGGCACCTATCTGTTCAGCGGGCACGCCGCGGTCATCTACATGCGCATCCGCAAGGCGGGCGGCGGCGGAGACTTCATGCGCACTCAGCGCGTGCGCACTGTGCTCTCCACGCTCGCGGACCAGTGCCGCGAAATCTCCTATGAGGACGCTAAGGCACTGGTAAACTCCATCATGGAGCACACCACCATGACCAACATGAACCTGGACATGATGCTCTCCGCCATGGACACCGCCTACGGCCTGCGCGACTGCACCATTGAAGAGCTGCGCATTCCGCCGGACGGCGCCGTCCATCCCATCAGCTATGCCGGCATGGCTGCCCAGGAACTGGACTGGGATGTCTGCCGCGCTTCCATGAGCAATTATCTGGAAAACAGTTTCCTTGTCCTGGATGAGGAAACAGAAGAATCCCTGGAACTGGACCCGGACGCATTGGATCTGCCCTGAACCATGCGTCTTATGAATAACCGGGAAAGGAGGAGTCAGACAGACGTCAAGGACTGTCCCGGACAGTCACCCGCGTTCTTTCTGCAAGCAAGCATACATGAAATGTCCCCAGTGCGGACAATGGAACCGTTCCCATCTTCCCCGCTGCATGAAATGCGGTTTTTCCTTTGAAGGCCTGCATTCCTCCGAGCCCTCCTGGCGCAGCACGCTCCGGGACGGCCAGAAAGGTGCCGCCTATTACCGCATGGATGAGGAAGGCCAGAGCGATGCCACTGTAGACCCACGGGATGATCTGGCCATGGAAATGCAGGAGCTGAAAAAGCGCAAGGCCGAAGGCGCGCGCATGCAGCGCCGCATGCGGCAGGAAAGTTCCCAGCGCGGCGCGGCCCCTTCCTCCATGGCCATTCATACCCACGCCACTTCGGATTCCTTCTGGAATCTGGACCGTACTTCCCGGGCCACCGTCCACGCCCGCCTCAATGAAAGCGGAAGCCGGACAACCGTGGTCACCCCCGTCTATGATGCCGAGGAAGCGGTGGACGATTCCCATAACTATGACCCGCTCTGGGCGGAAGCCGAAATGTACGGCACCCGCTGGCAGACGCCCCGGGAAACCCGGGATCTGACCGGAATTCTGCCCGAGCGCAGGCGCAGGGCGCGCACGGTTCTGCGCGCCGTCACCGTCATTCTTTTCCTCATTGTCCTCGGGCTCGCCGTCTTTTTCGGATACTCCTATTTCCAGGACCGTGCCGAGCGCCAGCGTGAGGAGATGCGGGCAAGCGTGGTGGCATCCATGACCGACGACCTTGCCAGCCATACCATCATGATTCCCGGCAATGACGGAGCCCAGATCTATATCCGTGAGCTTCACGCCTCGTACGTGGTGACGGACGGCTTCGCCACCATTGAGATCCCGGACCATACCTGGTATGACAATCTGGAGGATTTCCTGCAGGAAACCATGGAAGTCACGCTGACGCCCTTCGTCAAGACTTCCAGCGGACAGCAGCGGCCCCTGGAACCCATCACGTATTCCATTGACATCCCGCTCTCGCCCATTACCCTGACCAGCCCGGACAGCCTGCGCACCAATGTGTCCTCCACCATGTTCACGCTCTCCTTTGTGGTGCGTCCGGGATCCAAGGTATTCATCAATGATGTGGAGGTCTCCGATACCGTTAACTCCGAGACCGGTGAGTTCGCCTACAATGCCACGGTTCAGCCCATCGGCGACAATGTGTTCACCGTGCGCTGCCGCAGCCAGTACTGCCGCGAAAACAGCATGGACGTCGTGCTCTACCGCGAACCCCAGGAAATCCCCCTGGACCTTGCCGCCGACACCTATACGTCCTACAGCCAGGAATACATGAAGATTTCCTGCTCCACGCTGCCCGGTGCCACCGTCACCGTGGAGAGCCCGTATTCGGACCTGAACATCACAAACCTTGCCACCACGGGCAGCTTTACCTTCTACGCGCATTTTGACCACATCGGCACCAACACGGTCAAGATCCGTTCCTCGTTTCCCGGGAAAACGGACTCGGTCATTGAATACAATATCTACTATCTGCCTCCGGCCTCGGTCTACACGCCCAAGGCATGGCCGCTCAATGAAGCCGGCTATTCCGAGCTCGTTTCCAACATCACCTACCGTGCAGAACATACCCAGGTCTATGTGGTCACCGGCACACTGCAGTATTTCGTCTCTGAAAAGCCCCAGATGGCCGTGTTCTTCACCAGCGATGACGGCAAAAGCCAGCCGGTCATGGTGGAAAACTTTACGAAAACCAACTGGGTCCAGGGACAGTTCTACCGTATTTACGGAGACGTCTATTCCTCGTATAACGGCATGCCGTGGCTCTGCGGCCGTTACACCTATACCTACTGACAAAGGAGACTGAAAGCATGTACGATCTTCTGATCATCGGAGGCGGTCCCGCAGCCTGGAGCTGTGCCATGACCGCCCGCTCCCGCTCCCTCTCCGCTCTGGTGGTCACTACCGGCATGAAGGAATCCGGACTGAGCAAGGCGGACCGGATTGTCAATTACCCCGGCGTTCCGGATATCAGCGGGCAGGAATTGCTTGCCGCTTTCCGTCAGCAGGCCCTGGACATGGGCGTGGAGGAAAAGGTGGCCAATGCGCGTCAGGTGATGGCCATGGGCGATTCCTTCATGGTGCTGGCCGCCAATGATATTCTCGAGAGCCGCGCCCTGGTCCTGGCCCTTGGAGCCACAAGGCCCAAAATGCTCCCGGGCGAGGAAGAACTGCTGGGCAGCGGCGTATCCTGGTGCGGCACCTGTGACGGTGTCTTCTACCGCGGCAAGGAAGTGGCCGTGATCAGCGCCTGGGACGGCGGCGTGGAGGAAGCCGAGTTCCTCTCCGGATTGTGCTCGCACGTGGACTATTACGTGTTGCGCGCCCATGATCATGTGCTTCCCGAGGCCGTCACCGAAATCAGCGGCCGCCCCCAGAGCCTGCGCAGGGAAGACGGCAAGATCTGCCTGGTCACCGATGCCGGTGAAAAAGCCTATGACGGCGTATTCATTTTCCGTCCCTCTGTCGCGCCGACCCAGCTGCTGCCGGAGCTGGACACGGAAAACGGGTTCATCCAGGTGGACCGCCGGATGCAGACAAACCTGCCGCTGGTCTATGCCTGCGGTGACTGCACCGGACGTCCGCTTCAGATCGCCAAGGCCACCGGTGAAGGCAATGTGGCCGCCATTTCCGC
>CACYNZ010000400.1:3480-6184 GCA_902775835.1 uncultured Eubacteriales bacterium
CGGGAGTCTGCACAATGAAGTGCCTCTGCCTGCTGCTCTGTCTGCTGATGCTCCCTCTTCCGGCGCTCACCGAGGACGTCACATTCATCACCGGCACGGCTGTATGGCCGGATGAGGAAAATCCCCTCTTTACCTACACCTATTCCCTCCCGCATCTGACAGAAGGCGTCCCGGGCAGCGAGGGCTTCAATGCGTTCTATGACTATACCCTGGATGACGCGCTCGCCTTCACCGTGCCCATTCTGGGCGAAAGCCTGACTGCAGGCGGAGAAAAGGTGGACATGCAGGTGACCACGGAGATTACCTGCCAGACTGACCGTTATCTCTCCGTGAAGGTCCTCACCTCGCGCAAGGACAGCACCGGCACCAGCACTGTCTGTGCCGCCCAGGTGTTTGCCCGGACCGGCTTCCGCGAGGGCCTGGTGGAAAGCCTGCCGCGGCTTCTGCATCTGCTGCCGGAAGACAAGAATGATGCATGGCTGGAAGAGCGGCAGACCCAGAAGGTCAATGACTGCATCTCGTCCATGGTATGGGAACGGGTGCAGGAAATGGAGCTCCCGCTTCTGCCGGACGCTTCCCTGGACCTTCTGCGCGGCATGTTCTACCCCGAAGAGGACTTTTATCTGGACGCGCAGGAAACCCCCGTGTTTTTCCTGCAGGAAGGCGTCCTGACTGATGAATCCCAGGGAATTCTTCTGATTCCAATTCCCATGGAAGATATACTTGATGAACTTTGAACCTACAACTGAGGAGGCGTATCTGCATGCAACCCATTACCATCACCACCGCTCCCGTACTCAAGGACAAGCCCCAGGATGAGAGCAAACTCGGCTTCGGCAGCATTTTCACCGACCATATGTTCATGATGAACTATGAAGCCGGCCGCGGCTGGTTCGACGCCCGCATCGTGCCCTATCAGGACTTCCGTATGGATCCTGCCAGCATGGTGCTGCATTACGGCCAGGCGATCTTTGAAGGCACCAAGTGCTATCGGCGTCCTGACGGCTCCCTGCAGCTGTTCCGTCCTGAGGAAAACCTTGCCCGTATGTCCCGCAGCGCCAAGCGCATGTGCATGCCCGAGCTGGATGAGGAAACCGCACTGGAAGGTCTCAAGCAGCTTGTCATGCTTGATAAGGACTGGGTTCCGCACACCGAGGGCACCAGCCTCTATATCCGGCCTACCATGATTTCCCTGGATGTACAGCTGGGCGTGCATGCATCCAAGACCTATCTGTTCTTCATTATCCTCTGCCCTGTGGGATCCTACTACAAGAACGGCCTCAAGCCTGTGGGCATCTATGTGGAGGATGAGTATGTGCGCGCTGTGCGCGGCGGCACCGGTTTTACCAAGTGCGCAGGCAACTATGCCGCTTCCATCCTGGCAGGTGACATTGCTGAGAAAAAAGGCTATTCCCAGGTGCTGTGGCTCGACGGCGTGGAGCAGAAGTATGTGGAGGAAGTCGGCTCCATGAACATGCTCTTCGTATACGGCAACAAGATCGTCACGCCTGCCCTGAACGGTTCCATTCTTCCCGGCATCACCCGCGCATCCCTTCTGCATCTGGCCAAGGACCTGGGCTATGAAGTGGAAGAAAAGCGGATTGCCATTGCCGACGTTTTCGAAGACATCAAGAGCGGTGCGCTCACCGAGGCCTTCGGTTCCGGTACAGCCGCCGTGGTTTCCCCGGTGGGTGAACTGTGCTGGAAGGGTGAAAAGCTCATCATCAACGGCGGCGAGATCGGCCCTGTCACCAAGAAGCTCTATGATACCCTGACCGGTATCCAGTACGGCAGACTGGAAGATCCCTATCACTGGATCACCCGTCTGTAAGACCTCAAGGAGAACAGATGTTACGCAGCACACAGTATGAGCGGTTTCCCTGGGAATTCCGGACCCAGAGCCAGATACGTGATGATCTTCTGGAAGCGTGCACCCGGCGTCTCAGCGAACTGCCCGGACTCAATGTCCTGGATCCTTCCCTGTCATCCGCCGACGCGTCCGCGCTTTATCGGATCTCCCACACCGCCCTGGAGCATCCGCTCCTCCCGGAACCGGACAGCGCGGACCAGCTCGCACAGATGGTGCTTGCCGGCGTGGAGGAAGAGCTGTGCCTGCTTTCCCCGGACGAATATGCACTTCTGGGCCGGCTTGTCAGCGGGCTGGGCGAAACGGCGATTTACTCACGGGATGAGCTTCCCGCCGCCGAAATGCTCGCCCGCAGACTCTGGCTCTATATCACCATGCCGGAAGACGGCACTGTGCACCTGCATATGGATATCAAGCTGGTCTCCCTGTTTCATGCCTGCTTTCAGTCCGCCATGTCCGCGCGCTGTCATGCGCGCATGGAGGAATTCCAGGAACAGACCAATTATGTGCTGATGTATCAGGGCATGCTGCCTGCCCCGCAGGCGCTCCATATGCTGCAGATCATGCTGACGCCGGAATTCACCCGGCGGGAAGACCTTTGCCGCCGTGCCCTGCTGAGCATGTATGATCACGCCTATGCGCCGGACATGGAACTGATGCTTCTGCATCCGGGTCTGGCGGTTCCCCGGCTCCTGATGGATCGCCGGGACGTGCTCAGTCCGGAACCCTATGACGCCATCACCTATCCCTATGCCCAGTTTACCGATACGGAATCCATGGTGGCTGAGCGCCTGGCAGGTCTTGTGCACTCCGCGCTCCGGCAGGAAAAGGACGGAA
>CACYNZ010000401.1 GCA_902775835.1 uncultured Eubacteriales bacterium
CACCTCCGCTTCCTGCTTCAGCGCCTTCAGGGCATCGCGCTTTTCGTTCTGCCTCAGCTGCCAGCGTTCTTTGTCCTCTTCAGTGCGGAAAGCGCAGTTCCCGGAGAGGTTAGCCATCAGGATTCTGCGCTCATCCTTATATTCTGGTCCGTTCATGCCGAGCCGCAGGAGCCAGATGCGCATCGCGTATTTTTCGTTCTCGGCGCTGGCTTCCTTCGCCTGAATGCGCTGCTGGGTGAGCGCCTGCTTGTTCATCATGGCGCAGAGTGTGGTAAAAGTGCGCAGTGTGGCGATGTCGGAAGTCTCCGGCAAGGTGCTGAAGGTCAGGCGGTCGGCATCGATGACCAACCCGTCTACCGCTTTGCCGATGCTGTTCTCCAGGGCAGTGACCGTTTCGCTAAACCGCTCCATGGTGAGAACGTTGGCGTCAGGCTGCAGTGCTTTGATCAGCCGCTCATCTACCCGGAAGGTTGTGCCCAGCGCCTTATTCAGCAGCGAGGCTCTGGTGTAGAGCAGGTTGACGAGGTTGCGTAAGGTCTGGCCCGTGTGACGCGCAAGCGGCAGGCTGACCGTCAGCTCAACGGGGTCATGTTCTTCGTCGCCCTCTGTGGGTTCTTCGGTTTCCGGCGCTTCCGTGTCAGCCACCGCAGGCGTTTCCTGGGCGTTTTTCGTTCCCTCGACCGTCTCACCAACACCCTCGAAACCCGCCGCAGCCAGCGCCTCCAGCACCGCCTCGACCTCTTCGCTGTCGGAGCGGTCGCTGAACTCCAGGACGCCTTCCTTGGTCACGGTGAAGTAATCAATCTCGTAGGCGCAGGTGGGCATCTTCATGTAGACGGCTTTCGCGCCGGTGGTCGTCTCGATGACCTTCACCAGAGCCTTGCGCTCGTTCCCGGTTACGTTGTAGTGAATCCTCATGTTCGAATCCTCCTCGTTCATTTTCCCCGGTTTCCCTTGGGGTAGTGTATAGATCACTCTAAACGGGGAAAATAGCAAGCGGATATCGAGATATTTATCAGAAAAGTCTCATATTTCTTTAGACGTGGAATCATCCATCATTGCCCACTTCTTTTACGAGACTGGCATAGCTCAGTTGCTGCCCATCACGTTCCACATACACCTGATCCGCGTTGCCGAAATCTTCTACGTACCGGCGAAGGATGACGGAGGCATACTTGGGATCAAGCTCAGACATGAAGCAAACGCGTCCGGTCTGCTCACATGCCATCATGGTGGAACCGCTGCCGCCGAAAGTATCCAGGACAATGCTGTTCTCCTGGCTGCTGTTCCCGATGGGATAAGCCAGCAGATCCAGCGGCTTGCTGGTCGGATGGTTTTCATTCCGCTTGGGCTTGGCGAAGCTCCAGATGGTGGTTTGCTTCCGGTCCGAGTACCAAGGATGCTTGCCGTTCTGCAGGAAACCATACAGAACCGGTTCATGCTGCCACTGGTAATCCGAACGGCCCAGCACCAGGCTGTCCTTCACCCAGATGCAGCATCCGGCGAGATGGAATCCGGCGTCGATGAAGGCGCGTCGGAAATTCAGTCCTTCTGTGTCCGCATGGAACACATACGCCGCGCCGCCCTTTTCCAGGGCATCTGCCATGTTTTTGAATGCCAGCAACAGGAAGGCGTAGAACTCCTCATCCTTGATGCTGTCGTTCTGAATGGTCAGGCCACTGGCGCTCTTGAAGGAGACGCCATATGGTGGATCGGTAACGATGAGGTTGGCGCGTTTCCCGCCCATCAGCCGCTGCACGTCTTCTGCTTTCGTGGCGTCACCGCAGAGCAACCGGTGTCTTCCAACGGTCCATAGGTCGCCGGGTTCCACAAAGGACGCCTTCTCCAGGGCAGCGCTCAGGTCGAAGTCGTCATCCTTCGTTTCCTTCTCATCTGTACCCATCATGGCGGCCAGTTCTTTTTCATCAAAGCCGGTGAAGGACAGATCATAAGCCATCTCCTGCAAGGATTCCAATTCCACCTTCAGCAGTTCTTCATCCCAGCCCGCGTCCATGGCCATACGGTTATCGGCGAGGATGTACGCTTTCTTCTGGGCCTCAGTCAGGTGATCCACATAAACACAGGGGACCTCGGCGAAGCCCTCCTCCCGCGCAGCGATCAGGCGACCATGACCGGCGATCACGTTGTAGTTGCGGTCGATCAGGATAGGATTGACGAAGCCGAATTCCCGAAGAGAAGCCCGGAGCTTTTTGATCTGCTCCGGGCTGTGGGTACGGGCATTATTGATGTATGGGATCAGGCGCTCAATCGGCACCTGTGTCATTTCATTGGTTGTGATTTTGCTCATGTCGCTCACCTCAGAACAGGCCCCATTCGGCAAACTTCTCAAACCCGCCGATGGCCGCGATAAACTGCCCGGCTTCCTCTACAATCTCGCTGAACGGAATGCCGTCCACGCTGTCATCACCTATGGCACAGCAGAGAAAGACAGTCTCTCCGGTGCGCTGAGCCTTCAGGAAAGCATGGATGTTGACGGACACGTCTGCTTTCGACAGGTCCTTGCCATGCAGCCCTCCACCGGTCACGCTGTCAGCCATATCGCTGCCCAGCTTCCGGTTGGTGGCTCCGCTGTCCACATTGATGCCGCCTGTCCAGTCGCCCAGGGGATTGATTTCCGCGCCGGGGAACTCAGCAGCCAGGTCGGCTGTGGAGGCGTTGCTTTGGCAGAGAATCAGGCGCTCGCCGTCCAGAATGTATTTCCCATCAGAAGGATACTTCCCAAAGATATGTCGGGCGATGGCCGACAGCTGCTTCTGCTCCTCGGTTAGCGGCATACCCTTGAAGATGCCGTTATCGCCGCAACGGAAGCCCTCCGCCTGATTGGCTGCCAAGTGCGCGTCCTGGTCTACTTCGCAATAATCCATGACCACACCGTCACCGGCAATCCGGGTGACGACGGCCTGTACCACTGTTGCCGGAATATGTACAGAACTCTCCGCAATGATGTGGCAGATGCGGTGCCCAATCAGCACTTCTACTGCAATGCGCGGGCAGGACTGCACGGAGTAGGCGTAGTCCACCAGGGCTCCGGCGATGCGATCCGCCACCTTGTCCGGGTGGCAGGGGTTCACTTTTTCAATCATCGATTTCTACTCCTTGCTCTCAGCAGTTTTTCCATGGCGTCATCCTGGGGATTGCCTTCATAGGGTGTGGTGCTGTTCTGTTTCACAACATCGAAAATCTCATACCAGAGCAGGTTGGCCTGCTTCTGGAAGGAAAGCGCCATTTGCACGAACGGACTGGCAATCGGCGCATTGGTGGTGGGATGCTTTCCGAGCAGGCCGAACTTGCTCATGGCTTCTGAGCACTGGATATACCGGGCAAACGCCTCGGAATAGCTCTCTACCAGCCGGGGATTGACCAGGCGGTCGCATCCGCGTTCCTTCAGCCAGCGGATTGTCTCGCTGAAAATGATGTCCGCGCCGAGCGG
>CACYNZ010000402.1 GCA_902775835.1 uncultured Eubacteriales bacterium
AAAAAGCGCTCCATTGCCGATATTGTCTACTTTGCCACGGCGTATTCCGGGGAGGAACAGTGATGTACGGTGAACAGGAGGCGCTGCTGAGCCTGGGAAGTCTGCAGCTCATGCCGTACGGCCTGTGCATGGCAGGCGGAGCCCTGCTTGCCCTGATGCTCACGATGTGGAGCGCGCGGAAAACGGGTGTGCGCCTGGAAAGCGCCCTGAGCGTGGTGCTGCTCGGCATAGTGTCCGCGGTTCTGGGCGGGCACCTTGTATACTGCATGGCCATGTTTCCCGTTCTGGAGGCAGACTACGGAGGAATTGACCTGATCTGGCACCTGGAACGCGGCGGATACACACTCTTCGGAGCGGTGTTCGGCGTGCTGCTTGCTCTGTATCTGTTCCACCGGAAAACGGGGATCGGGTTCGAAAAGCTTCTGGATCTGGCGGCTCCCGGAGCCATGGCGGCCATATGCGCCGGGCGCGCCGCGGAATACTTCAACGGGCAGGGCCTCGGAAGCTTTGTGGAACCGGAAGCATTCCAGCGCTTTCCCTTCGCGGTATGCACATACATGGAGGAAGACTGGGCGGAATGGTATGTCTGTGTGTTCTTCTTTGAAGCGCTGACGGCACTTGTGCTCTGCGGGCTCGCTGTGTATCTGCTGGGCAGACGGAAAGAGGAAGGCAGAACGGGCACCGTGATCCTGACGCTTCTGTGCACCACGCAGGTGTTTCTGGAACAGCTGCGCCAGGATGACTGCATCCGGTTCGGATTTGTACGCTTTACCCAGCTTGCGGCCCTGGCCGTGCTTCTCGGGATTCTCGCCGTCCGACTGACCCGTGAACGCAGGGAAACGGGCAGGATCGATGTGTTCGATATCCTGGAACTGCTGGCTGTTGTGCTTGTGGTCATCTTTGTGGAATTCTGTCTGGAAAAGCCGCAGTTCCTGCCCTGGCTGCAGATTTCATCCCTGCTTATGGGCGTCGCGGTGCTGGTAGACTGCCTCGGCAGAAAGCGGCCGGTTCCCGGCATTGCGGTGATGGCTGTGAGTACCGTGTTTGCCGTATGCCTGTTTCTCGGGCTCGAGTGGGAAAACACGCTTCTGTACCTGTTCATGGCGTTCTCTCTGGTGATCCTTGCCTGGACCGTGCTGCGTCCGTTCAGCAGACGGCGGGCTTGAGTGCCATGGGCGATGAGATGACTGGTACTGCAGACTGGTTTCCGGAAATCATTCAGGGGTCACGGTGCGTGGCTCCTGTTTTTTTGCCCTGTTCAGCCCGTTTCCGGCCTACTGCCTGCTTCCCGCAGGCGGTACGTGCATCTATGCGGGACTGAAGAAGAAGTCTGACGCCTTCAGGCCGATGGCCTGGGTCATCCTGGCGTTTGGCTGGTTCATGGCCGTGTATTTTGCCAATGGATATTTTGGGATGAACCTGCGTCCCATGCTTGGGTACACGCCGGGAGAATCTTCACCCCTGCTTTCCGCAGCCAGCTGGCTGGTCTTGGGCCTGCTGTATTCCTGGGTGCCTTTCGTGACGCTCCGCTGCCTGGACGATTCTGATTCGGGCAGACTCATTCTGGTGGGTGCCGCGCTTTTGACAGCAACGTTTGCGGCGGATGCCATGATGCAGTGGCTCAAGCAGGTCGGGTCCCGTCCGCGGTATAAATATCTGATGACCCTGGAAGACCCGGCCAGTGAGTTCCGTGCCTGGTGGCAGATGATCCCGAACCTGGCAGGCAACAATGACAGTTACCAGAGCTGGCCCAGCGGCCATATGGCCATAGCCGGTGTTCTGTTTGCCCTGCCGGTGCTGACCGACTGCATGAAGAACAGAAGCAGCCGGCAAAATATGACCGCATTCATGCTTGTCTGTCTGTTTATGGTGCTCTGCGGGTATAACAGAATCCACATGGCCAGTCATTTCCTGTCGGATGTATGCTTCGGTGTTCTGAATTCCGGTCTGCTGACCTACGGTATTTTCTCGGCTTTTCTGCGGGCAGAGCGGAAAGGCAGCCTGAGACAATAAAAAAAGTCCTGGTTCCCTGTACTGTGCAGGCGGACCAGGAACTGTGCAGTCATCCGCCGATTCAAAGGCGGATGACTTATTTTGAAAACATGCAGACAGCGGCAGGGCTTTCATCGGCGTGTACGGCTGCGAGGAAAACGGAGTTTTCTTCCTCACGGCTGCGGACAGACAGACATTCGCCTTCCCGGCACTGTGACAGAAAGCATATCTCCATCTGACGCGCCTCGAACTGATTCCAGAAGGCCTTGTCATAAGCGTCCTGGAACATGTCAATATACCGGAGATTGGTCATGTGATTGCTCTTGTCCAGATCGGAATAATGCACGGTGCGTGCATATTTTTCCGTCATGCCCTCTGCCGTCTTCTCCAGATGGATGAAATCCGGAATGTCACTGGGAATCTCTTCCGGGACGTCTTCCGGGAACTCAATGGCACTCAGCCGCTGCGGCCGCTGACGCTGCAGGCTGAAAACGCAGTTTTCAATCTTGCCCATGGCGGCAATCTGTCCATGCTGGCGGAGAAGCATGTTGATGTTCACCAGAACGGGCTGGCGATAGGGCTCCATCCATGCGCTTAGTGTGATGGTATCCGTATAATCGATTTTCCGGGAAAGGGTGACGAGATAACGGGTATACACCCAGGCGGAACCATACTTTTCCGGCAGTTCATCATTGCCCTTGTGCATGCTGTGCATGAACCAGGTGTGAATGTCCTGAAAATAATGCATGGCACCCTTCAGTCCGATCAGTCCATCCGGGTCCGCATCCCGGTACTGTGGATGAAATGTCTGTTCAAACGGCATCGGTAGAATCCTCCCAATTCATAAAGTCCGCTTTTCTGCGGGGAAGGGAATGCTGCAGGACTGCTTTCCCGGGGTTTCAGAGATCTCCGGCAGAGACCGGCTTTGGGTCCTGCGTTGTATTCAGCGTCACGGGGCGGCCTTCGCTGTCCGGTTTCATACGCGTTACAGGATATGCTTCATTGATCCGGTGGAAGCATGGACACTCATGATCGTGGTCATTGATGATTCCGCAGGCCTGCAGATGCGAATAGATGGTGACCGTTCCGATATACTTGAAACCGCGCTTTTTCAGGTCCCTGCTGATCCGGTCGGAAAGACCGTTGCTGACCGGGACATTGCCCTGGGCATGCCCGTCGTAGACAATGGTTTTTCCGTCCGTGTAGGCCCACAGAAAATCGCAGAAGCTGCCGAACTCGGCCCGTACCTGCTGATAACACCGTGCGTTGTGGATCACAGCGCGGATCTTGCGCTCGGATTTCAGCATGCCTTCCGTGTTCAGGATGCGCTGTACATCTTCTTCCGTGTAGGCGGCAATTCTGTCATATTCGAAATTATCAAAGCACTGCCTGAAAACACTGCGCTTTTTCAGCATCAGGTCCCAGCTGAGGCCGCACTGCAGGTTTTCCAGTGT
>CACYNZ010000403.1 GCA_902775835.1 uncultured Eubacteriales bacterium
TCATGATAGAATGCATCCTGAATAAGTGACCCTTACAGCAAAGCTTATTGGCAAAACCAGACTGTTAATCTGCTAAGCGGTTCGAATCCGTAACTTACAGGGTCATGTTAAAAAAAACGGCGGAAGGGAGGAAAAGACAATGAATTTCGCTGAAGCAGCGATGATGAACGCTGCATTTACAAGAACTGAAAATGGAGCCGTGGCATTAAATACCACCGGCGATGCCAGATTGGACTTCTTCGGAACAGTCGGTTCACTCCGCGGCGCGGACAAGGAACGGATCACCCGTCTTTTCTCCGAAGCCTACAAGGCGGACCCGCTGTTCGCAACGAAGATCGCGTTTTATGCGCGTGACGTCAGAGGCGGACTGGGCGAAAGGCAGACTTTTCGTACTCTTCTGCAGTTTTGCACTTCCGTGCCTCATTGATGAATATCTTCTCGGGCTCCAGCATGGCTGCCAGCGCTTCGGTCGGTGATTCGTAGATGTTGCATCCGTACGCTTTGAAGTACATGTACCCACCACCGGAGTACTTAGGCTCCCGCCTGGGTTCCAGATAGATGAGGTTTCCCGACATGCCACAAATAACGGCATGATTCCCGTAGGCATCCAGTCTCCCAGGATACGGATCATACCAACGTGGGCAGTCAGCGCATTTCAACCGATCCATCCTGTGTTCTCCTCATCATCGAATCGATTGAATATACACTTGCCATTAAAAACTACTTTTATGCAATCACAGTACTGTTTCTCACCAAGTTCAACGGTCATCCTATCAAAACTGTGGTCTGTAATGTCTATGTATGGCGGGTAAATTATATATTTCTTTCCGCTCCAGCCCAGCCTTGTGACCTTATCATATACGTGAACACAATCGTCGTTATCATCGCATTCGTGAAAATACTCGCATGCACCTGACGCGGTACGAGCGAATTGGTGGCATATATTGCACCTAGGCTGTTCTGTAGACTCTCTCTCGTTCAAATCGCATCCATGCCCACTTATATACACAATTTCAATATCTGTCATACGCTTTATTCCTTACCCTCTTCATCAATCAAAATACTCGTGTGCCCAGCCAGCTCACAGCGTCCGTCTGCCGGAGCCTGGCTTGGATCGGTGTCGTAGTGCAGCACATCCATGATCAATCGTTTGATCTCGCACCGCTTGACGTCCTTGCCGGTCTTTTCGCAGCACCAGCACTCCGTGTTGATGAGCTTGTCCATCACTGCGATAAACGCCTTCTCATCGATGTACACCACGGATGGCGGCATAGCGTGCAGTGGACTCCGCACCACCAGCTGGATCTGCGAATTGTGGATCTCTTCCTGGATCGCTAGGAGCTTTTTCTGAGGGATCGTTTCAGCCAGTGCGTTAAAGAGCTTGTAGGATACCGTGGACAGCATCCGCAGATCCCGCCATCCACCTGGGATCAGCTTCAGACGCCCTCTCAGCTCATTGGCGCACACGTCCAGTTCATTCACGGCCACGATCAGACACCGGTAGGCTGCCCACTCTCTGCCGGATAGCGGATACCTGCCGTCTGCATCCGGTCTGCTTACCATAGGTCATCACCCCTCCTTTTTTGAATTTCGGGACACTGAGACACTTGCGTACGTATGTGGTGGGGAATGGGGAGTTTTACGACCCCATTCCCACACATCCATGCGTACGTAGGTGTGTATGGAACTTTTTCTCTATATATAGGGCTGGAGTTCCGTACAGTACTGCTTTTCTGAGAAACTTCCTCAGTCGTTCCAGACAGTACTGTATGGAAGTACTGATAAATTTCTCTCAGGAGAGGTAGTACTACCAGTATGACTTCCATACTGTGTCAGTACTCCTCGTCTGAAGACTCTTCTTCAGTAGTTCCATACGCACCATCTTCTGAAATGGAGTACCACCCAGGCTTCCCAGCAGGCTGTGTCCAGTCGAAGTAATTGAAGAAATCCTCGCTTTTATCGATCTGGACCTTCAGCCATTTTTCTGTGCAGCCTATTTCCTCAGCCATTTCCTTCCGGCTGGCAATCTTCTCATCTTTGTTCAGCACGACTCTGGCGAAGGCCGTTTCAAAGGTTTCTATAAAATCGGGTTTCTTGCTGGCCTTGGCCTCCCTGGCTCCTTTGATGTTACCCTTCTCGCCGTCAGCGTGCAGGCCTGACAGGATGCCGTGTTCATCGTAGACGTGCAGCGGATACTCAAACAGGCAGTACGTCGGCTTCGTCGGTGGGAATTCCCGTAGGTCCGCCTCCATGCGCCAGGCTGTCGCGATCTCGTCCATGTCCCGGATCCGCGTCATCTCGTCCTGAAATGCCTCGAAGGCTGCCGGAGGCATGGTCTCCCGGAGCTTGCCAATCATATAAGTGGGATCGATCTGCTCCATATCACTGGCTCCGGAACGCCAGGAAGGCAGGACCGTCTGCAGCTGCTCAAGCAGCAGGTCCATCTCGCGCTGGCGGATGATCTGGTCGCGCTTGTCCTGATTGATATTGAGCTGGATCAGGTCCACGATGGCATCCGGATCCCTGGCAAACACGCCGGAACCCGACGCACGGTCCATGGCTTTCTTCTGTCCCTGGCTGCCCTTGGAATGGTGGTGGCAGTAGATCATGGCGCACTCTTCACGTTTGATCAGCCAGTCAAAGATATTGGTAAACTTCGCCATTTCTGATGCGCTGTTTTCGTCTCCGGTGATCACCTTGTAAATAGGATCCAGGATCACGGCCTTGTACCGATACTTCTGCATCTTTCGGAGCAGCTTCGGCGCCAGCTTGTCCAGTGGCGCAGATTCGCCGCGCAGGTTCCAGACGTGCACATTTTCGCATTTCTTCGGGATGCCCTTCGCGACCCGGATGTCATCCAGTCTTTTTCGGAAGGATTTCTTGTCGATCTCCAGATTGATGTACAGCACCAGACCCCTCTCGCACTTCCGGCCCAGCCAGGGCAAGCCCTCCGCAATGCAGATGGCCAGCTCTGTCAGCAGGAAGGACTTCCCGGCCTTGGATGGTCCGGAGATCAGCATTTTGTGCTGCTCTCTCAGCATGCCCTCAATCAGCTCCGGATTGAGCGGCTCATCCGGCATGTCCGCGTAGCATTCAATTTCCGGCAAATCATCGTTTACGCCCTCAATGTAATCGTCCCAGGCCTCCCATGTCGCGAAGCCCATGTTTTCGTCCACGATGTACTGTCTGTGTCCATTCCGCTCCACGCCTGGGAGCCTTGAGAGTCTGGAAGGATTCCGGTTCTGCCGGTCCACCGTCAGGCCGTTCTCTTCGCAGATCTTGTACAACTTATCTACGCGCTTCCGGTATTCCTCATAAGTCGCCGCGTCCACGTGCACAATGGCATGCAGGCTCTTACCGCCGGAGAACACGAGCACTCTGATTGGCAGCCGGTGCTCCTTCAGCAAGGCATATTGCTTCCCGATTTCCACGCTGTCTGACTC
>CACYNZ010000404.1 GCA_902775835.1 uncultured Eubacteriales bacterium
TGGACTCTCCTCCTTTTCATCATGCATCAGGTTTTCCTGATCTGTTTGAAATATTAACAATCTGTTCAATTATTGTCAAGATAATTCTATCCTGTTGTCCTGTTTTTTTCTTTCCGGGGCTTCCCGGACGTCACACCCGGATCTCGCAGACGCCGCTTTCCATGCCGGGGCAGGCAGCCAATATCCGCACGCTGCCGGAACAGGGCATGCGCACCAGCACGCTGACACGGCCGCGGTACAGGGGCATGACATGGCTCGTGTAGGGCACATGCGCGTTCAGATCACCGTTGTCCGTGCCGAGGATTTCCGCGCCTTCCACGGAGAACGTGACCTCCTGACATGCGCGCACCACCGGATGATCCTGCTCATCCCTTGCCTGAACCGTGAGCAGCACGCTTCCGCCCGGCACCGGCTCCGCATGGGATTCAAACACCAGCTTTGCCGCAGGGCCCGGCGTGTATATGTTCTGGAAGCACACGGCCTCCCCGTCCCGGTAGCCCACGGCCTTCAGGACGCCCGGCACATAGGGAATGAACCCGCGCAGCATGCCGTTCACGTCCCGGTTGTTCTCATCCAGGATCAGGACCTTGGGCCCGTAGTCAATGACCACGCGGTCGCAGTTGGTGGCGGCCATCACCGGGAGCACCGTGCGGCCCACCTGGGGATAGTCCCAGAGTTCCTCATAGGGCGGCACGCTCCAGTGTTCCTTGCTGAACTCATCCGGCAGCGAGTAGTCCAGAAGCCCGATGTGCATCACCGGTTCCTTCTTCCACACCGCTTCCAGGATATAGCGGCTGAAGCGGTTCACGCCATTGGTGCGGAACACGGAACCCGTCCAGCCCTTGCTCGGCCAGCCCATGGACTCGCCCAGATAGTCGAACCCGGTCCAGATGAACCCGCCGATGACATAGTCCGTCTTTTCCGGAACCAGCGCGGGCAGCTTCTCCACATAGTTCTGCATGTTGTCCATATGGCCCATGAAATACTGATACAGTTCCGTGCCCAGGATCAGCTTGTCCGGGTTGGCCGCGTGGATCAGGTCATACCACTGTTCCTGATAATTGCAGGCGATCAGGTCCACTTCCGCCGCGATGCGGCTGATGCACTCCACGCGCTCCGTGTTGTCCTCAATCTCCCGCTCGTCCACTTCATCCACAAACGCCTGCACATCCCCGATCCTGGAAAGATCGATCCTGGCCGGGCGCTTGAAATGCGGGTTCATGGCATAGGTGACCGGACGGCTCCGGTCCAGTTCATGGGCGCGCGCCACCAGCATGCGCAGTGTCTCCAGCATGCTGTCCTGGGCCTGGTTCTCCACCTCATTGCCCACACCCCAGATCACCACGGAGGGACGGTTGCGGTCCCTTGTGATCATGGCGTCCAGGTCCTTCTGCCAGTCCGCATCAAAGTAGCGTCCGTACAGGCCGCTGTGCCACTTGTCGAAGCACTCCTCATAGACATAGAAACCCATTTCATCGCACAGATCCATGAACTCGGAGGCATACAGGTGATGCGCCGCGCGGATGGCATTGCAGCCCATGTCCCGGAGCGCGCGCAGGCGCTCCCGCCAGAGTTCCGGGGTCACCGCCGTGCCCACGACTGCGTAGTCCTGATGCAGGCATACGCCGCGCAGCACCTCCGGTCGGCCATTGACCCTGAAGCCGTCCCTGTCAAAGCGGATTTCGCGAAGACCGATACGGCATGTATAGGTATCCCCTTCCCCTTCCACAAGGATCAGCGTAAGCGTGCACAGCTGCGGATTTTCCGCGGACCAGAGCGGCGCGTTCGTTACCGCAAGCTTCGCCTGTCCCGGGCCTTCAGCGCATACGCTGCGGCCGTCCGGAAGCTGAAGCTCCGCCCGTATGTTTCCGGAAATCCCCGCGTCCACCAGTACCCGGGCATCCCTGCCCTCCAGGCAGGTCGTGACCACCACACGGCGGGGATCAATATGCTTTTCCGGAACCCGGAGCAACCTCACGGGACGGTAGATGCCGCATCCGCTGTACCAGCGGTCCGCCGGCTCCGCGGTGTTGTCCACCCGGATCAGGAGCGAGTTTTCGCCCACATGCACATAGTCCGTGATGTCCACCTCGAAGGAGGTATAGCCGTACCGGTGTCCGCCGGCCTCCCGGCCGTTGACAAACACCGTGCTGTTTTCAAAGATGCCGCCAAAGCAGAGATACACGCGCTCATGCCCGTCCAACTCTTCCAGGACAAGCGCGCGCCTGTACCAGCCGATCCCGCTTCTGGGAAAAAAGCCCTGGGACATTTCCCGGAATGTGGGATTTTCGGGGCATTCCGCCGTTCCGCCGACGACCCAGTCATGGGGAATGCACACCGGCGCATACTGATCTTCCCGGGCATGTTCCCGGGTGCCCATGGCAAACAGCCATCCATCCCGGAGTATCGTTTCCTGCCTTTTCATGTTTTCTGCCTCCCTTTTTTCACGTTACAGCACGTAATGAGAACAAGGTTTGCCGCATTCTTTCACGCCGCTGAGCGGATTTTCTGCTTCTGATTCCTTCAGGATGCATTATAGCGGGTGGGGCAGGAATTGCAAGAACACGCGCTGCTTCCGCGTTTTTTTCTTTTCGGTTCCGTTTCCGGACATGCGAAAAGCCCGGGAGCTTTTCCTTCCCGGGCTTTTCACGTTCTGATCATATGATGCGGTTGATCTGATTCCCATCCATCCATTTGGCCAGGTTGTCGAACACAATCTCAGCCCGCAGCTGCATGGACTCGCGGGTGGCAAAGGCCACATGCGGCGTGACCAGGGTATTCGGAGCTCTGAGCACCGGGCTTGCGGGATCCAGCGGCGGCTCACGGTCGAACACGTCCAGGGCCGCTCCGGCGATCACGCCGTCCTCAAGTGCCCGGGCAAGGTCGTCTTCCTTCACCACGGGACCCCGGGCAGCGTTGATCAGGATCGCCGTGGGCTTCATCATCCTCAGGCGCTCCGCATTGATCATGCCTCTTGTGGAATCGTTCAGCGGGCAGTGCAGCGCCACAAAATCCGACTCTCTCAGCACTTCCTCAAGCGTGGTCTGGCGGATGTATTCCGGTGCATCTGCGTGCATGCTGCGGCTGCATGACAGGATATGGGCGCCGAACGCGTGAAAGAGCTCTGCCGTGCGCGTACCGATCTTGCCGAGGCCCACAATGCCCACGGTTTTCCCGCGCAGCTCAAAGCCCACAAGCCCGTCCTTGGTGCCATTTTCCCGGCAGCGCTTTTCCACTTCACGCATGTTCCTGGCCATGGACAGGGCCATGCCCAGCACCAGCTCCGCCACGGTCTCGGTGGAATAGCCGGACGCGTTGCTCACCGCAATCCCCATTTCCCGGGCCGCCTCAAGCGGGATATGATCCACGCCCGTAAAGGCCACGTCAATGAACTTCAGGTTTCCGCAGGCACGGACCACCTTTTCGCTCAGG
>CACYNZ010000405.1 GCA_902775835.1 uncultured Eubacteriales bacterium
ATGTCGGTGTTGGACTCGGTACGCATATAATCCACGCCGTTGATGGCCAGCTCCGGGTCGATGGAGCGCACCGTTTCGATCAGGCGCTTGCGGTGCTCTACGGTGCAGGTATTGCGGAAGGCGGCGTACTTTTTATAGTCCGGGTTGCCTGGATCATCCTTATCAGGAATATCCAGCCCATAGGCGGCCTTGAATTTCTGTTTGCAGCCCTCGCAATGGCAGGGGCCGTGGTATACGCCGCTGTAATCCATCACCAGGAAGCCCGCCATGTTGCAGAAAACGCCATCGAAGGTGTGGGTGGTAAGGACCTCCCGCAGGATGGTAAACATGGCTTCTCCCTGGTAGTCGCCATTGGGGCAGGTCTGCACATCACCGTTGTAATTGACAATGTTTCCATCCTTGTCCCGGTATGCCCACTCAGGGTGCTGCTCATAAAGCGCATAACGAATCTTGGAAAAGTCAGTCCGGGCAATGACCCGGATACCCCGCTTATGACAGGCATCAATGATCGCCTGCAGGGAATCACCGTGAAGGTAGTCACTTCTGGTGTGGAATGCCAGCCTGGTTTCATAGCTGGCAATAATGCCCGCCGCATTAAGGCTGACCACAGTGGCGCCGAAGTCCTGGAGACTCTGGGCATACTGCTCGGCATTGATATCTTCCATGTCAATTTCGCGCAGATTCGTCTGGATCATTCGCCACGGATATCCATCCCACCAGTGCTTTTTCCGGTCCATGACTTTATCTCCTCACTTGCTGAGAATATTCCTGGGCGTCACTCGATTGACAAATTCACCGCCCTCACGATACGCCTTCAGGTTCTGATACACATAGCTCAGCATGCGTTCTTCCCTGTCCGGCAGCTGAGGTGTAACATGCGGCGTAATCAGCACATTGGGCAGATCCCACAGAGGGCTGTCCTCCTGTAATGGCTCCTGTTCAAACGTATCCAGACCTGCGCCGGCAATCTCACCGGTTTTCAGCGCCTCGATCATCTCCGGTTCATCCACCAGCGCACCACGGCCCATGTTGATGAGATATGCAGTGTTTTTCATTGCCTGCAGCTGTTCCTTGCCGATCATACGGTAGGTACTGTCATTGAGTTCAATACACAGCACCACATAATCACAGCGGGAAAGCATTTCGTTCAGGCTGTCACCTTCGCCGGAACCATACACCTCATCCACATTTTTCACAGGTGTCCGGGAACGGCGATATCCAAGCACATGCATATCGAAAGCCTTCGCCAGCCGTGCCAGCTCCGTGCCGGTCTTCCCCAGGCCCACAATTCCCAGTGTCTTTTGAAACAGTCCGGTTCTCATGCTGTATTCCCGGGAGACAGCCCACCTGTGCCTCTGTTGTGCACGGTAAAGCATGGGCGTGTCATATGTAAGCGAAAGCATGAACATCAGTGCATGCTCTGCCAGGGCAGGCGCACTTCGGCCGGAGGAAGATGTCAGGATGATCCCTTTCTCGAACAGTTCCGGCTTGGCAGACTTATCCACACCAGCCCGGCAGCAGTGGATCCATTTGATGTTAGGGTTGTCCAGGATCGACTCGTCGTAATCCCCGTTAAAGATCGCTACATCGCAGGTCTTGCATGCTTCCCGGATCTTTTCCTGTGCACCAGGGCCGTAGGGCATGCAGTAATTCATTTTTGCCGGCGCCAGCGCCGCAGCGAGCTGCTGCAGCCCTTCCCTGCTGGCATACACTGTAACAAGGGCTTCTCGAATTTCAGGCATGGTATGCCTCCTTGTGTTTTCTGACAGGAATGTACCATGAACAGTCCGGTCTGTATATGCACGAATTTGTTAATATGTGTCTATATTTGTTGCTTTTTTCAAATTAGGTTAATTTACTAATATTATGCCTAATTAAATGAAATCAGAGTCTATTGACCTATGGGACAACATTCACACACGGTTCTCAGGGAATGGCCCGTCTGCAACGCTTCCGAGCCTTCTTTCCATTCATGCGTTTCCATGTTTTCCGGATTCAGCATGGATTATTCCAATACAATCGCTTCGTACTCATTCAGTTCATTCAGGTGAATCATAAGATCGCCGCTTTCTTCCTGAACCATAACCATGCCGCCGTTCAGGGTTCTTGCATTTCTTCCTGCCATGCCCGGTACACGCAGAGCAATATCGGCAATCCTCAGTGGCGGAAAGTACGAATTGGCAAAGATGCCGGAATTGTTGACCAGCTGAAGCAGATGTCGGCCTCCGCTTCGCTTCCACGTGACTTCGACCATGGGACTCAGCCCCGGCGCGATTTCCGCAGTCTGCGCCAGTTCAAACAGAATATCCTGCATGAAGCGCAGTGAGTTGCTGTGTCCTTCCCTGTAATAGAACGTCCCGATCTGGAAAGGTACAGAAATGCATTTTCCCTGACCGTAGCTGTTCACAATCACACCAGGCTCCGGACCGGCTTGCGGATAACAGCACAGTTCCGGCGGTCCAAAAGGATGTTCGGGTACCAGTGCCAGATACCGCTCCGCTTCAGGATTCCATTCAGCCACGGCAATCTTTTCTCCAGGTGCAATAAAAGGCGTCAGTTCACACCTCGGGAAGCACACTCTGTCCTGATCGGAAGCAATCTCAAACATGGAGGACATGCAATGATCCCGGATTTCCGGAACGCTTCTGAGCCCGCTGCATTTCAGAAGCGGTTTCCTATCCCGCATCTCAGGCATGCCTGACACAATCACAGTCCCGCCCCTGTGCACGAATGCATCGATCATTTCCGCCTGCGCGGGGGAGAGTTTCTTTGCATTGGGAATGACCACAAGCCGTTTCCCGGCCAGGTGCTCCTCCCGGGCAAACTCATCCATGATGATTTCACCAAAAGGAATATGGCTCTCTGTCATGGCCCGGATCCATCCATAGCATTCCGGGTCATTGCGCTTCCAGTTTCCGTTGCTGATCAGCAGCGTCAGTGCGCCGCACAAAATCGTCAGCGGATAGGCCACGGTGGTGGCGGCATTCCCAAGAAAACCGATTTGTTGACCGATAAATACCTGATCGACGATGTTGTAAAGCGAGCCGATCAGGGTGCTGATAATCGTGGGAAAGGCATATTTCCAGAGCAGTTTGCCGACAGGCTCTGTTCTGAGAGGATTTTGATTTGTATTTGCTCGTCTTGGATCCATGATAAGAAACGCTCCTCAAACGCATCAAACGCAGCCGCTTCAGCCGTCATGTTCGCCAGCTTCTGCGCTTCTGTCAGCTTTGCTTCCTGCTTCTTCTGCCACTTTGCGAACTTCTCGCTGATAATCCGGTCAACATCCTCGTCCGTGTACTTCAGTTCCGGTTCCTTTGTCGGCTCCTTTGCGCCTTCACCTTCTGCAGTTGGTTCATCCGGTTCGCTCTCTGCAAATAGCTGTAAATCAAAAAGTTCTGCCATAACTTACCTCCATCTTTTTTAA
>CACYNZ010000406.1 GCA_902775835.1 uncultured Eubacteriales bacterium
AGGATATCCTGCGTCTGGACAATATCGTCCGTGAGCGGCTCGGCTGGCCGCTCCGCGGAGCCAGTGTGGCCCAGCCCTGGGTGGAATCCGACCTCACCACGCCGCACACCCTCCACCTGCGCTGCCTGTTCCGCAGCAAAATTCCGGTCAAAAATGTACAGCTGGCACTTGAGAACGCCGATTCCGCCATTGTGTACTTCAACGGCATCCGGGCCATGCATATCGGTGGATGGTATGTGGACAAGTGCATCGGGAAGATGGCCCTGTCGGATGTCGTGCCCGGAGACAACGTGCTTGAAGTCAGCATTCCCTACGGCCGCCGGGTGAACCCGGAAGCCATGTACATCCTCGGCAATTTCGGCGTCAAGGTGAAGGGTATCTACCGCACCATCATCAAGCGCCCGCGCCGCCTCACCTTCGGCGATATCACCCGGGAAGGCCTGCCGTTCTACGGCGGCAACCTGACCTATCAGATCCGCGCCGAGATTGAGCCGGGCAGGTATCAGCTGCAGGTCAGCAATTACCGCGCGGCGCTCCTGCGCGTAAGCGTGGACGGGACGGACCTCGGTGTGATCGCCTATGCGCCGTACAAAGTGTCCTTTGAAATCAGGGAGAGCGGAACACACACCATTGAGATCAAAGCCTTCGGCTGCCGCATCAATACCTTCGGCCAGGTGCACCAGGCCGTCAAGACCATCACCTGGTGGGGGCCGGATTCCTGGCGCACCCGCGGCGTGATGTGGAGCGACGAATATGCCTTCTGGCCGCAGGGCGTGCTCAAATCCCCGGAACTCCTCCTGCTGCCTGATAAGAATCCATCCTGAATTTATCATGAATGAGAACGATTCCCTATGGATCATCTGATCCACCTGGATCAACTGACTCTTCATCAATTGCTTTTTCAATGATATACTGACCTCTGTTTGCAGGAGGTGATGCAAGTGCACAGATATATTCTGTATTGTGACGATGTCAGAGTGGCACAGTTTTCTGTTGCTCAGTCCGTCATCACCGAATTTATTCCCGAAAAAATCGAATTGCTGCCCATGCAGATCTGTCATGCCGGGGCTGAAGGCTTTTCCTCCTGGCTAAGGGAACGGGCAGTGGACCTGAACAGTGTCCAGCACAGAAATCTGATGCACGAACTGCTGGGAAGCAGGGACAAAACGGTGCTCGCCATTCGGTCACACATGTTCAGCATTTCAGACACATTTACCTGTTTTGAGGAGCATGAATTCATTCCAAGGCTTCAGCTCTGCAGGCCGGAAGACCAGAATACGGTGAGTCAGTATATCCTTGTTTCAAGTGACACAAGTCTCCGCCATCTGCAGACTGCCACACCGAACGCTTCCACGGACGGAAGCTTTACAAAAACATGGAGATTTGAACAGGGGCAGTGGTGGCTTTACAAAATTCAGTCCAGCGCCGCCTCCAGAGCCGAAGTCGGAATCAGCCGCATCCTGCAGGCCATCGGCTGGGATACTGCAGAGTACGCCTATGACAGGAGCTTTCGCAAGCGCGTAAAATCCCGTAATTTTCTACGTGCCCATGAGTTTTTTGAACCATATGATTCTTTTCGTTTCTGCTTCAGTGATCCCAGTGATGAGGACGAAATCATTGATCGCAATCTTGCTTCACTGGGGCCCGGTTTTGCATCCGACTGGAGGAAAATCCGGCTTGCGGATGCTGTATTCCTGAACACGGACAGACACATGCGCAATTTCGGTGTCATCCGTTCCTCTCAGACCGGTCAGGTGCTTCGCATAGCTCCGAATTTCGACAACAACCAGGCTTATCTTGCCAATCCGGGCGGCCGCTACTCTGAAGCCATGCTGAAACAGTATATGGAGAAAGCAGATCAGCAGGACGTTCAGCTGCTTCGAATCCTCTGCAGCGCATTACAATCGAACAGCTATTTTCTCCCGGCCTATGAAGCTTCACTCCAATATCTTCATTAATTTTTCGGTTCTCTCTGCCCCTGCACTGGCAACCCCCTGCCGGTTTTCAGCATTTCACTGAAACCCGGCAGGGGGTTTTGACGCGCAGCGCTGCGACTCTTCTTTTACAGGGAAGGACGGATGTTCTCATCGTGAGGAGCAGACCTGACACAGTCTGTCATCACGGACCGGAAACAGTATACCGCCTTGCTTTCTCCACAAGGGTCTGCAGTTCCTGATACAGCCTGCCCACATCGGCATGCCCGTCAGGATACAGCACCACGGCTTCCGTCCCGCCGGATGTGAACCCTACGGAAGGCTGCGCATACACATCGCTCACGGGGATCTTCATCACCACCGCAAGGTTTTCCGTATTGGCGACCACAGCCTGCTCTGCCATCTGCGACAGGGCAATGATATGCGATCCATCCGGTGAAAACTGGATTTCGGTGCACATGGCCCCGCTGACAATCGTCCCAACACAGTCCCCTGTGGAAAGATCATAGAGCGCAAGATTCTCCACATAGGATCCCAGCGCCAGCAGATGGCCGGATATGGCCGCGCACAGCCGGTCGTATCCGTTCCCCGGGATGACCATGACCGGTTCAGGGCCTTCCCCGGCCCGGAAGATATCCACATCCCCGCCCCGGATCACGGCCTGCCATTCGCCGTCCGGGGACACATAGACAAAGGGATTCTGCATTCCGTTGACAGGGTGCAGGACATACTCTTTTCCGCCGAACAGGTACACCAGACCGTCCTCTTCCCTTTCGACAGTCATCCAGCCCTGGTCTGTAAAGAATCCCACACTCATTCCGTTCCATCTGCCCGCCAGCGGGAAGCGCGATGTCATTCCTCCCAGGTCTTCCTCCCGGAAATCTTCCCTGGTTTCCACGGTCATGCAGGGCACCGTTTCTTCCTCCCCGGGGATCCGGTTGACCAGGCAGCCGCCGGAACGCAGCGGCATCACCAGCCGTCCCGCCCAGGCATCCAGACCATAGGTGGTTCGTTCCTTTCCTGAAGGAACTTTTTTGCTTGGAGGCAAAGCAATGTTTATCAAGATTGAAAAGATCCATGTTCTGGCACCGGAAGACTGCGGCATACAGGATGTTTTGGTATGCAATGACCGGATTGTCAGAGTGGACAGGCAGATTGATTTTTCCTGGGACAGAGACGGTCTGATCGTGATTGACGGACGTGGAAAGCTGCTTGTGCCTGGCTTTATTGATCAGCATGTGCATATTATCGGAGGCGGCGGGGAAGATGGTTTTGCGTCTTTGATTCCGCCGCTGCAGATGACGGACTGCATCCGCTACGGCGTAACGTCTGTTGTCGGTCTGCTTGGCACAGATGCCCATGCCAAAAGCGTGGAATCCCTTGTCGCAAGAACCAAGGCACTGCGTGAAGAAGGCATGAGCGCATGGTGTCTGACAGGCTCCTATGCCTATCCGACAGTAACACTGACAGGATCTGTCGGAAAAGAT
>CACYNZ010000407.1 GCA_902775835.1 uncultured Eubacteriales bacterium
CCGAGTTATTCTGCAGGATATGCCCACGACCGTAAGAGCCTTCTGCTATCACGATGATGAAGGAAATCCCTACGTGGTGGTGAACTCAAGGATGCCAAAGAAGATCCAGGACGAGGCCTATCAACACGAGATGGGACACATTGAACGCGAAGAGATGTTCGACCCCGACTATCATGAATATTAAGATGGAGGTGACGGGATGGATGAATCTGATTGATGTTCAGATCTTCATTACCGATAGGATCTGACAACTGCGTGTTTGTGCCGGCGGAATAAAAACAGCATCCCGAAAAAACACCCCCGGAGGATTCGTTCCTCTGGGGGTTGCCTTTATGCAGGGGTACCGGGGAGACGGTTCTCCCGGTACCCACTATATTGCCCCGATGGCCAGCTCCAGCGCCTGAATCATCCGTTCCAGCGGCATGCTGGCCTGCCCTTCCTTCGCCTGTTCCGGGAGATACGGCACATGAATGAACCCGACCCGGGTCTCCGTACCGTGAAAACGGTGCAGCAGGGTATAGAGCACATCATTGCAAACAAAGGCTCCCGCGGAATAGGACAGCGCCGCCGGAATCCCCGCTTTTCGGATCGCGGCGGCCATTTCCCGGACAGGCAGCGTCGCGAAATAGGCGGCCGGTCCTTCCGGAATCACCGGCTTATTTTCAATCTTCTGTCCCTCGTTGTCCGGAATCGAGGCCTCCCGCAGATTGATTCCGATCACTTCGGGAGTGACGGCGTTTCGTCCGCCCGCCTGACCGACGCACAGGATGGCGTCCGGACGCGTCTCCGCCGCAGCGTCCAGCACCCGCGCAGCCCCTTTCCCGAACACCGTCGGTATCTGCCTTTTGACCAGATCGCAATCCCCGATCCGGTCCGGCAGCCGTCACACCACCTCCCAGGAGGGGTTGACGGTCTCCCCGCCAAAGGGCTCAAAGCCTGTAATCAAAAGCTTCATCGTTGTTCAGTCCTCCAGTCCTCCGGATAGGATTCATCAGCCGTACCGGGGAGACTGTCCCCCGGTACGCGGGCTTTAGAGATGAGGAAAGCGTCTTCAAAATAATCGATGAAGTTTGCGATCGTATCATCCGTAATCGACTTATGGACAACGCTTGTGAATGTATTGGTGATGCGTGATGTATTTATCATGAAAACTCCTCGTTGTCAAGATATGAATCGAATAATTTAAAAGTACTTGAATATTTTTCGATTAGATTCAGTCCCCCAATTACGCCCTGTCAAAAGCTTCTTCCGATTTTGCTTGCCAAGGTATCCGGCTTCCTGCTTATCAGAACACCGTCAGCAAAAACGCCATATAAAACGGCAGGGTAAGGATCTGACCTGCACGGCCGACATTGTAGTCGTCCAGTTTGATAGCACTGCCCACATGGTATTTTTCCGGATGATTGAGCACTGTTTTTGTGCTCTTGGTATTTCCCGTGACATCCGGTCAGCCTCGGATTGTTACAAGTGTCACCGGGAGAAAAAACAGGCAGCCGTTGAAGCCTGTTTCTTATGTGTAGCCAGTTCTTGCTGACAGCGAGGCTGGATCGTATAATGAGTGCGTGAAGTTTGCGTTGCGATGCAATCATTCATTCTGAGAGAAAGCGAGGCTCAAGTGATGAGGGATATTTGTCTGAGTCAGCCTGATGAGACGAGGGCACTTGTGGACGGTCGTTGGCAGTTGCTGCCGGATGACGTCAGGGTCTGCTGGCAGGGAAATGACCTGCTGTTGAGTGCGGAGCACACACGCGTAGAGTGCATCGGATTTCGCTGGTATACCGGGTTCTGTGCAGATGCACGGTTCTTCGGCGATGCGTGGGAACGCGGATACGGTGATCTGGGCTGGCAGGGGATCCGCCCTGAACGAGTAATGCCCTGGTACATGATGATCCGCGAAGGGGATCTGAACAGCTTTTTAGCTGTAAAGACCGGATGCCATGCTTTTGTCGGCTGGATGACAGACAGTCATTCAGTAACGCTGCTGTGTGATACGCGCAGCGGTAATCAGGGTGTACTGCTGGGAAAGCGTACACTAACCATCGGAACATTTCATTCCGTGTTTAATCAGGCAGGCAATGCCTATCATTTCCTGTGTGAGCAGGTCCGTCGATTGTGTGACCATCCGATCCTGCCCGGGAAACCGGTCTATGGCGGAAACAATTGGTATTACGCCTATGGTCACAGCTCTGCGCAGCAAATTCTTAGTGATACCGGCTTTATTGCCGAAATGGCAGAAGGAAATGAAAATCGCCCGTTCATGGTGATCGATGACGGCTGGCAGCTGAATGCCGATCATCAGGAGACAAACGGTGGCCCCTGGCGCGGAAATATCCGCTTTGGTGCAATGCAGGACCTGGCGGCACAGATCAAACAGATGAATGTAAAGCCCGGCCTTTGGCTTCGCCCGCTGCTGTGGGATGCTGATGTCGATCCTTCCTGGGTCCTGCGCCGGGAAAAAATCGGCTATACGCTGGACCCGTCGGTTCCGGCTGTGCTGGATCAGATCCGGGAAACAATGCATGAGTTGAGCAGCTGGGGCTTTGAGCTGCTGAAGCATGACTTTACCTGCTTCGATCTGATGGGCGGCTGGGGCAGGGATCCCCGTGGCGACCGCCTCGGCCGTCCTTCCGCACTGCATGACACTGCACGTACCAATGCGGAGATCACGATCGCATTGTATGATGCGATCCGCTCAGGCGCCGGCACATCGATGGTGCTGGGCTGCAACACAGTAAGCCATCTGGCAGCCGGACGGTTTGAGATCCAGCGCACAGGCGACGATACCAGCGGCCGTGATTGGGAGAGAACGCGCAGAATGGGCATCAATACGCTGGCCATGCGCATGCCCCAGCACAATGCGTTCTATGCCTGCGATGCCGACTGCGTGGGCTCCACAGACGCGGTCCCGTGGGATCTGAACGAGCAATGGCTGCATCTGCTGGCACATAGCGGAACACCCTTGTTCGTTTCGGCAAATGCTGCCTTGCAGAAGGATCGTCAGCGTAAAAAGATTCACGAAGCCTTCCGGATCGCCTCGCTTCCGCATAATGCTGCAATCCCGCTCGACTGGGAACGGACAACCTGCCCTGTGGAGTGGATGCTTTATGACGGGAAGCATCAATACAATTGGAGTGACTGGTATACGCCTGAGACGAAATCCGTCTGGTGGCGATAAGTATAATGAGCCGGGGGGACGGTTCCGGTGGCCGGTTTCAGGCCATCGGAACCGTCCCCTGGCTTTACCACAGGGCTTTAGCCCGGTTAACTGCCTTTCTAACTATTTATCCTAGGATCATTGGATATTCAGCGTGCTTGCAGGAAAGCAGTGTCCATCCCGTCCCTGCAATGTTCATCTATTATCTCTGCAAGAACCGCATGTCCTGCTTCATTTGGATGAATTCCGTCCGCGCAGATCAGGG